>DATHJA010000312.1:0-3298 GCA_035316475.1 Edaphobacter sp.
GGTTGTCGATGTAAACCGGATAGATGAGCTCGGCGCGGACGGTCTCTCCAGCCCGCATGGGAAGATGCCCGACGATGCGGACCGGCAGCGGCGTTCCGGCAGGGAGCGTGACCGCCTTCGTCTGGCCCCACGCGACAAACGCAGGCAGAAGAAGCAGGGGGAGGGAATGTACGGCACGTCCGCGTAATAAACCTGTCATCTGCCTAAAGATATGGCGGCACAGCTTAAGCCCTGCTGAAGAGAGATTGAGGAGCGCAGACCATTAACAATGCGGGATTTTTTTTATAGTGCAGGGAAAGGTGCACCATTCAGTTGACTTCCGCGTCTACTACTGTAGACTCTTGCATAAGATCGCTATGACCCGACAGAAAGCCATTTCGAACAGATTGCTGGACAGGCTGGTTCTGCCTGGGGCGATCTTCTTCGGGCTGAACCTTCTGTGCTTTCTGGGAATCATGCATGGTCAGCATGTCCTCCAGCACACCCGTGTGAACTACTCGCATATTCCCGCTCACTCCCCACGGAGAGCGGGATCGTCGCGCAGCGACAGCGAGAGTGTTGCCACGACGGTGATGGCTTACTTCGATCACTCCATCGTGGATCATGCACCACAGGTGACCATGTCGAAGGGCACGCTGGCGGCAGGCGCGCATGCGCAGGCGGCCATAGCGGCCGCGTTGTTTGTGCTTGCCCGGCCTGAAGAGCGGACCGAACCGCTTGCTGAAGAGAACGTCATTGCCCTGGGTTCGGCTCCTCGCGCGCCCGGGCTCGGTCGCGCTCCCCCCATCGCTGCTTAGTAACTCTCCCTCGCAAAACTGCATCGTGCGTCAGGTACACGTGTCGATTCCGGCACCTGTTCCCGAAGGCTTCATCTGAAGCCTGATCTACCTGCATCGATGCTCTTGTTTTCGCTGATTTGCTGGCTGTGTTCCAACGATTGTGGGCACACGCCGACGGAGAAGACTTATGCAGCAGCTGATCGACGGATATTCCCGTTTTCGATCGAAGGTGTACCCGCAGCACACAAAACTTTTTGAAAAACTGGCCAAGGGTCAGCAGCCCCATACTTTATTCATCTCCTGCTCCGACTCGCGCGTAATGCCGGAGATGATTACGCAATGTGACCCCGGCACCATATTTTCCTGCAGGAACGCGGGCAACCTGATTCCTCCTCCAACCGAGGTCGGCTCGGGCGTTCCGGCGACGATCGAATATGCGATTCGTGCGCTGAAGGTGACTGACATTGTGGTCTGCGGTCACTCCGATTGCGGCGCGATGAAGGGCATTCTGAAGAGCGAGAGCCTCGAGTCGCTGCCTGTCGTGCGCGGATGGCTGGAACATGCCGGACCGTCGGCGCGATGGCTGACGAGGATGCTGAAGAACACGACGTCGATGTCGTTCGAAGAGACGCTCGAGGTCGTGACTGAGGCCAACATCATCGTCCAGATGCAGAATCTGCGCATGCACCCGTCGGTGGACGAGGCCTTGCGGCAGGGTGCGCTCGAGTTGCATGGATGGATGTACGACATCGGCAGTGGAACGGTGCGCCAGCTGGATTCCGAGCGGGGCGAGTTTCGCCCTTTGATTCCGGAGAGCCTTGCCGCCGAACAGGCCCCTGCCAAACAAGCACAGAAGATTGCGTAAAAGGAGAACCACGGTGAGCACCTCAGTCGAGATTCGAACTCCAAAGGGCGAGGCAAGCTCGTCTCTGCCGCCGACAGCTCCACCCGGCACAGCGCCTGGAGCATGGATGCGAGACTTTTCCGCATCGCTCGTCGTGTTCCTGGTGGCGTTGCCGCTTTGCATGGGTATCGCCCTGGCGTCGGGGATGCCTCCGGCTTCAGGTCTGATTACAGGAATGATCGGCGGTCTGGTGGTCGGCTTTCTGGCCGGCCAGCCTCTGCAGGTGAGCGGTCCGGCTGCCGGGCTGGCCGTGATCGTCTTCGAGCTGGTGCGCGAGCATGGCATTGCCGCGCTGGGGCCGCTGCTGATGATCGCCGGAGCGATTCAGCTTGTGGCCGGTCTGCTGAAGACGGGGCGCTGGTTCCGCGCAATCTCCCCGGAGGTGATTCACGGGATGCTGGCAGGAATCGGCGTGCTGATCGTGATCCAGCAGTTCCATGTGGTGTTAGACCGCTCCCCGAAACACAGCGGCCCGGAGAACATCATCGGGATGTGGGATGCGATCTTCGGCGGCCTGTTCCCGCTGAACGGCAGCAAGGAGGAGGCCGCGGCTCTGGTCGGTCTGGTGACGATGGCCATCATGATTCTCTGGGAGAGGTTCCGTCCGGCGAAGCTGAAGCTGGTTCCGGGAGCTCTGCTTGGAATTGGTGCGGCTACTGTGCTGGCGCAGGTCATGCATCTGGGCGTGAACCGCATCAAGGTTCCGGAGAATCTGGTGCAGATGGTCTCGCTGCCCAGCCTGCACTCGCTCGAAGGCCTGTCGATTTCGACGATTGTAGGGACTGCTCTGGCGCTGGCATTTATTGCGAGCGCGGAGACGTTGCTTTCAGCAGCGGCGGTCGAGCAGATGCAGACGCGCTGGAAGACGAACTACGACCGCGAGCTGACGGCCCAGGGCGTCGGCAACTTGCTGTGCGGATTCCTCGGTGCGCTGCCAATGACTGGCGTGATCGTTCGCAGCTCCACCAATGTGCAGGCGGGCGCGGAGACGAAGCGCTCGGCAATCCTGCATGGAGTGTGGATGCTGCTGGCGGTCGTCGTGTTCGCTTCGGTGTTGCGCATGATTCCCACGGCAAGCCTGGCGGCGGTACTGATCTTTGTCGGCATCAAGCTGGTGAAGCCGTCGGAGGTCAGGAAGCTGGCTCGCTTTGGAAAAGCTCCGGTGCTGATCTACTTCGCCTCGATGATCACGATCGTCGCGACTGACCTGCTGACCGGCGTGATGGTCGGCGTGGCACTGTCGCTGTTTCGACTGATGTACACGGTCACGCACCTTGAGGCTCGCGTTACCGAAGAAGGCGGCGATACGCATGTTCATCTCTCCGGAATTGGGACGTTCATCTCGATCCCGAAGATCACCCATGCTCTCGATCAGGTGAAAACCGACGGCGCTGTCCATGTTCACTGTGCTCATCTCCGCTATATCGACCATGCCTGCATCGAGGTGATCGAAAACTGGACGGAGCGGCTGGAGCAGAAGGGGCAGGTTGTGCACGTCGACATGAATAAGCTCCATTTGCGGTATCGCGCGCGGGTGAGCGAGACCGTGAGCTAAAAGTTAAGTTTTCGCAGGAGCGGGGCTGCAATCCCGTCGGCCCCGCTCTTTTTTTTCAAA
>DATHJA010000313.1:0-7607 GCA_035316475.1 Edaphobacter sp.
CAGCAGGCCGGTGAGGGAGACCAGGGTGAGCAGGATGGCGGAGAGGTCGATCAGCCACGACCAGGTCTTTCCGGCGTCGCGGCCTTTGTGGAGGTCGTTGATGACGGCTACAAAGCCGTTGCGGACTTCGATGAGATCGTAACGGCCGGTGTTGCGGTCGATGGAGACATCGGCGGAGTAGCCGGGGGCTTTGAAGGAGACGGAGACCTGATCGTCGTCGATGCGGAAGTCGGAGACGGCTCCGTGAAGCTTGTTGGCGGAGCGAAGGCGCTCGACGATCTCGAGCTTGGCGGGCTCTGCATTCGCCGGAGGGCGCAGCCAGCTTTGCGGCATCTGCCCGGTGGCGTGGAGAGTCTTCTCCTGGTTGGAGAACCAGTCGGCATGGTTGAGGGTCAGGCCGGTGACGGCGAAGAACAGGACGACCGCGAAGGACCCCATCGAGAGATAGATATGGAGCCAGCGGGCGACGACGGCTGTCTTGCGGCGCAGATGAGTGCGAAGAGCTGTGGGCTGCTTCGCGCTCCTGGAGGTTGTCTCCTTGGGTGAGCTAGTTGTGCTTGCCGTAGTCAAGGGAGGCGCTCGCAATCTCCTTGTTGCCGGGGAGGGTGAATTGGGAGGAAGTCTTGCCGTCCCAGTTGATCTCCTGGCGCATCAGGCTGTAGGTTCCGTGTTCGCGTGAGGCTTCGATCAGGATGGTGTACTTGCCGGGCTTGACCGGTTTGCCGGCGTTGTCTTTGCCGTCCCAGCGCAGGGTGTATTTTCCGGGAGAACGGGTGGCGGAGGAGACCGTTGTGGAGAGGTCGGTGCCTTCGGCGAGGTTGCGAACCTGATCGGCGTGATACCAGGACTTCAGCTCAGGGAGCCAGCGAGGCTTCTGGAACCAGAGGGCGAGGGTGCGCACGGGGAAGTGGTCGGCGTCCTCGACCCAGACGGCGACGTAGGGGCGGCGGTAGCGCGGATCTTCGATGCGAGAGAGCTCGAGGGTGATGAGGAGGTCGAGCGCCTGAGCGGGCTTCTTTGCCTGGGCGAAGGAGGCTGGCAGGATGCGGGGAAGCTCGCGCGAGGACCAGTCGGGGCTGACGATGGTCTGGCCGTCGTTGAGGACGAGCAGGTAGTCGACGCCGGGAGTCGAGGCGGCGAGATGCGCGCTCTCGGCCGGTGTCATGACGGAGAAGGCAGTGGCGAGCGCGCCGGCGGTGGCGGGGTCGCGTGCGATGACGGTGGAGGAGATAACCTGCTCGGCGGCCTGGGCTGTGCGTGGATCGATGATGTGCGAGTAGTGTGCGCCGTGGATGTCGAAGCCGCGGCGGTAGTCGCCGCTGGTGGCGATGGTGCGGTTGGAGAGGCGGATGAGGTCGAGGGCCGGGTCGTTTTCGGCGTCGGCGCGAGGGTCGGTGATGGCGACACGCTCGGTGAGGGCTCCGCGGAGGACGATGTCGCCGCCGATGTTGAGGAGGACGCCGGTGGCTCCGGCGGCGAGGGCACGGTCGGCGGCGCGTCCGGCGATGTAACTCTTTGCGAAGGAGTTCAGAGCAATGGGGGCATCGTCGAGATGCGTGGCGGTGCGGTGCGCCGGGTCGAGGGTCCAGTGCGGGCGCTGCATGATGGCGACGGCTTTTTCGAGCTCGACGGCTGTGGGGGTGCGGTTCTCGACGGCGGCGAGCTTCCAGGCGCGTATGGCGGTCTCGGCGGAGGCATCGAGCGCGCCACCGGTCTGTTCGCGCCAGCGGTCGAAGAGCGAGAGGACATCGAAGAGCTCGGGCGAGACGCGGACAGGTGTGTTGTGAGTGCGGGTCCAGCGGGAGAACTCGCTTGAGGGGGACCATGCGCTGAGGATGCGGTTCTCGCGGTCGATCTCTGCCAGGACGGCGGTCTCGGCGCGCTTGGCCTGGGCGTTCGAGGAGGCCTTGACCTTCAACTCGAGCGAGGTGCCGAGGACGTTTTCGTGGTGAAAGATGTGGATCGTCGAGGGTGTTTCGGCGTGCGCGGAATATCCAGCCGTGACGAAAGACAGGGAGAGTGCGAGCGCGGCAGTGAGCTTCAGAGCGTTCATAAGGTTTAGGGGCGCGGTCCTTGCGGGTTCTGGCCGCCTTCGGGGCGGCGGGGCTGCTGCTGCGGCAGGTTGGCGAAGTACACGGTGAGCTCGTCTTCGGTGAGGACGCCGTCGTGATTGGTGTCGATGGTCTCGAACTGCTCCTGCATACGGTCGGGCGCCTCGGGCTTGGTGATCTTGCCGTCCTTGTTCGTGTCCCACTCGTCGAGCATGTGTTTTGCGCGATCTGTGGGTGTCATCTGTCTTGGACGGAGTTCTGCTGAGGAAAGTTCACCATCGCCGTCCTTATCGAGAGACTTGAGAGAGACGGGAGCGGCTGCGATCTCGACTGGGGAGAGGATGCCATCGTGGTCGGTGTCGATGGCGTTGAGAACAGGGTCCATGCGAGTGGCTTCGCCGCTGCGCTGCGCGCGACCGTTGGGACCGCTCTGGGTTTTGGCGGAGGATCGAATCTCGTCGGGGGTGATCTTACCGTCGTTGTTGGTGTCGATACGGGCGAAGAGACCCTGCATGCGCTCGGGGATCTCGTTTTTGGAGAGGACACCGTCGCCATTGCGGTCGAGGGACATGAGGCGCTGGACGGTCTCGTCGGGTTTGTTGGCGGCGGGGTCGCTCTGGTTGGGAAGGTACTCGAGCGAGATGAGCTGGCCGTCGTGATCTTTATCGAGGGTGAGGAGAGCGGCGGGAGCGGCAGCGATTTCTTCAGCGGAGAGTGCGCCGTCGTGATTGCTGTCGATGGCGAGAAGAGCAAGGCGGGGTGGTGGTGTCGGCCGCGAATTTGGGCCCTGTGCGACAACCGAGGTCGCAATGAGCAACAGAGAAAGGGACAGAGGCTGGCTCTTCATAGTTTTGTTGTATTGCTGCTGCCAGTTGAGATCGAGGACCTGATTAGTCCTATATCTTTATAGGACAAAAAAGATCCTGTATCAAGCGAAACGCATCGTCGCTTGAATTTATGCAGTGTGTTGGGAGTTACCGCGCAGGATTCAGTCGGAAGACTTGAGAGGCGTGGGATTCAAGCGTGATGTTGAGGTCTTCGGGAGAGGCAGGAATTTTTTGGTTCGTAATGAGATCGGTGAGAACTGGTGGGTGTTGGGCAAAATGGGTGTCGCGAAGGGCGTCTAGTTCGCGCCAGTCGAGCTTGATGGGGGTGGAGTCGGGACCGAGGTTGAAGAGAGCGAGAGTGGCGGAGCCGTCGCGGTTTTTGGTGAACCATACCTGCTGGGGCTTGTTGTGGAGCTGTTGGATGTCGAGCGGGGCGGCGGGGATGCCGGCCTGATTGAGGGCGATGAGGCTGCGATTGGTGACGATGGCGAGGTCGGCGGGGTCCATGCGGGTGAGGTCGGTGCCGAGGTAGAGCGGAGCGCAGGAGATGGCCCAGAGGGTGAACATGGTCTGACGCTCGGCAGGAGTGATGCCGTCCTTGTCGCCGTTTCCGATCTCGAGGGAGTCCAGGTCATTCCAGCCGCCCGGTTTTGCATAGGAGATCCAGGGGCGGAGGTCGTTGAAACGCTCGGAGACCTTGGACCAGATGGTGAGGTTGCCCTTGATGGCTGGGTCGGTGGAGCGACCGCAGGGATAGCACTCGACGTCGTTTTCGATGCGCCAGCCGTTGGAGGTGGCACGCCAGAGCGGCGCCTGGTCGATAGACATCCAGTTGGAAAGCTCAAGCCAGATGGGGCGGTGAGTGGCGAGGATGGCCTGGTGCCATGCGCGGACCTCGTCGCGGTTGTCGGCAGGAAGGTTGCCGCCTCCGGGGCCGACGAAATCGAGTTTGACGAAGTCGACCTTCCAGCGCGCGAACTGGCGAAGGATGGAGAAGATGTAGGCGCGGGCGGCGGGCCTGGAGAAGTCGATTTTATAGGAGCCCTTGTGAGTGCTGCCGGGAAGCGTAGTGATGGTGATGTCTTTGATGTGGGCAGTAGTGCCTTCGATGACGGGGTTGGCGTCGTAGAGCTTGGGGTCGATGCCGGGATTCATGTAGATGCCGAACAACAGGCCCTTCGCGCGGAGGTATTGGCCGAGGCCGTCCATCCCGGAAGGAAATTTGGCGAGGTTGGTTTTGGGGATGCCGTGCTCATCGTAGCCTTCGGACCATCCGGCGTCGAGGTTGATGTAGCGGTAGCCGTAGTCGGGGAGATGGGCGGCGAAGAGGGCATCGACCTGAGCCTTCACTGTTTCCTCGGAGACTTTGCTGCGAAGGAAGGACCAGCTGCTCCAACCCATGTAAGGGTGCTGAGCCAGATTTTGCTGAGGCATGATCTGTGGCTTGACTTGAGCAGAGGCAGAGAGAGTCGCAGCGAATAGCAGGGCAAGGAGGGAGCGCATAACAGCGGATGATAGAGGCTTTTTCTGTGGATGAAAAGCCATTTTTACCAACGCAGGTCTATAAGCCGAGAGGGCGCGTCTTCAAAAGCTTAGAAATGCCGTAGTGTTTCGGAGGTTGTAGGCGGTTTATAGCCGGGATCCGAAGGGATGACGTCGTCGACGTTCTTTTCCAGCGATCGGCTGACGATGTCACGGGAGCCGAGTCCGATGGCGAGCGAGAGCGTCAAGACGATTCCGCCAAAGAGGATGCCGAAGGCAAGATCGACGACGGTTCCACCGATCTCGAGATGATCGAGCACTGTGGCTGCCGTAAGGACGAGGACGAGCCATTTGACTCCGACGGAGAGAAAGCGGGCGTACTGGAGCCGCGCATTGACGGCCTCGATGAGAACGGTGCGGGCGAGGAAGCGGGCCAGCAGGGTTCCGCCGATGAAGAGCAGGATGGCTCCTACCGAGTGGGTGAGGTAGGGAAGCAGGAAGAAGGACATCTGCGAGTTGCCGGCGTAGGCCGCATCGAAGGCCGAGATTCCGATGAGAAAGCCGAGAACGACGTTTGCCCAGAAGACAGCGCGGGTGACCAGAAGCGTGGGCCCGTGGGCGGGAGCCCAGTCGAGCGGGACCAGAGAGTTTTTGGAGAGGCGCTCGTCGAAGCGGATGGCAGTGAGCAGGCGCTTGAGAAGCGCAGCGAGCAGGGCGCCGATGGCGGTGAGGATCAGCACGGCAAGCAACAGAGCGAGCAGGCCGGGGAGAAAGTTAGCCAGTGTGACGAGAGCTCGGTGTGCGGATTGGCTCAGGGCGAGTTCGACTTGTTGCCACATGGGCGGATCTCCTTAGATTTTAGTGCGCGCTGGGGACACGATTATGGATTGAAGCGGTCTGGCCAGCGCCAGCGCGATACGAAGTACGGTTTATCGGTTTCAAAAGCCTGGGCGACCTCTTCGATATGACGCTCGGGAGGGACGCCGCTCTGGATGAGGATAAGATGCGATGCAACCCACGCGAGGTAGAGCGGCATGAGAGCTCCCAACAGGTGACTGCGGTTCAAGGTACGCAAGCGGTAGGCGAGGATGAAGTCGTAGACGATGCGTGCCCAGAGATTGTCCGCGATCCGAAAGGCCTCTGGCGGCATGATCGAGAGTCGTTTTAACCCAAGAAGGGTATGGGGAGGAAGCACCAGCGCCCAGATCTCGTGAAGGTTAGAGTAGGCGAGCTGAAAGGACTCCAGCATGGGAGTCACGTCGATCTGCTCGGCGGGCAGGGGTGGCTCGGTGATGGTACGCGCGGGCTGGACGGAGCGTATGCGCTGCCAGAGGGCGGCCTTGGCGTCGATGTCGGTGAAGAAGGAGCCAAGAATCTGGCTGAGCAGGGCGTTGAGATCCGCAGCCGTCGGATGTGGAGTGATTCGCGTGGGGATGTCGGTTTCGGCGATCGTATAGCCGGCAAGAGTGGCCTCGGAGGCGGGCCAGAGAAGCGCATCCTGCTGGTTGGCTGCGGTAAAGCGTTGCGCGGTTGTGGCGAGACGCTCGGCCATGCGAAGAGAGAGGCCGAGATCGGTGGCGAGAGGGAAGCGCGGTTTGGTGCAGAACAGGGCGCGGGTGAGCGGATAAAGGATGGCGGAGTTGACCAGGCCTTCGCGCGGGCCGAGGTGGTAGTGCGAGACGACAAGGTCTGTCGAGGAGGAGAGCGTGGCATCGGCCAGACTGCGGATGGACTCCGGCTGCATGGTGTGGGAGTCGGGGCCTAGCAGAAGACAGGCGGAGGCGTTGTGTTCCTGGGCCAACTTGTAAGCGTTGAGGTAGTCGGAGGCTGTCAGGACCCAGTTCGTGGTGGAGGGGGCAGCCGGGGTGTAAGGCAGAAGACGAAGGTTGGCAAACGACGGGACTGAGCCGAGGCCGGCGGTCTGGGACGTGGCAATCTGGGGTATGGCGATTTCGGGCATGGCGACGAGCACGGTCTGGCCGGAGAACGCAGCGGAGAGGTTGGCCAGCGTGGGCTCAAGGGTATCGAGCGACAGGGCGCTCAGGTGGATGAGCAGATCAGTACTGACCGGGGAGCCGGTGTCGGGAGTCGCTGCGGCGGTGTTGGTGGGTGAAGATGCCATCGTGCCTGGTGGCTGTCCTTATGTCCGTCTGCTGGTTTTCAGACGATATGAGAGTGAGATGCTGGCCGAAGGCGAAGGAAAGCCCGGCAGTCGAAAGGGTCAAGAAGCTGGCATCGAAGGAGACTGCAGCTCGAGCCAGAAGAAAGTATACGGGGCCAGGGTGAGTGGATAGGGCTGATCGGTGATGGGGGGGAAAGAGACGTAGCCGAGCATCTCGACCGGGGTCATGCCGTGGAACTCCGAGAGGTCAAGGGAGACGGGCTGGGCAAAGCGGGAGAGATTGGCAACGCAGAGGATGGTTTCGGTTCCGGGAGAGGTGACGTTCCGCGCCGGTCCTGTGGCGGTGTCTTCGCGGGAGCGCGAGGTGGGATCGTAGTGGCGGATGTAAGCGAGAACCTTTCGGTTTTCGGGGTTGAGGAATTCGAGGGTGCCGCGGCCGAAGACCTGAAAGAGCTTGCGCAGCGCGATCATGTTGCGGGTCCAGTGCAGGAGCGAGGACTGGTCGGCCAGCTCGGACTCGACATTGACGGCCTGGTAGCCGTAGATGGGATCCATGATGACGGGGAAGCTCAAGCGCGCCGGGTTTGCAGTGGAAAAGCCGGCGTTGCGGTCGGAGTTCCATTGCATGGGGGTGCGGACGGCGTTGCGATCGCCGAGGTAGATGTTGTCGCCCATGCCGATCTCGTCGCCGTAGTAGAGGATGGGGGTTCCGGGAAAGCTGAGCAGAAGCGAGTTGAGCAACTGGATGCGCTGGCGATTGTTATCGAGCAGAGGTGCGAGGCGGCGGCGTATGCCGGAGTTGACGCGCATGCGCGGGTCCGCCGAGTACGCAAAGTACATGTAGTCACGCTCGTCGGAGGTGACCATCTCAAGGGTTAGCTCGTCGTGGTTGCGAAGGAAGAGTCCCCACTGGCAGCTATCGGGGATGGGAGGCGTGCGCGCCATGATGTCGGTGATGGGGAGGCGGTCTTCCTGCCGGACCGCCATGTAGATGCGCGGCATGAGGGGGAAGTGGAAGGCCATGTGACACTCGTCGCCGTTGCCGAAGTAAGGACGCACCTCCGGGGGCCACTGGTTCGCTTCCGCCAGGGTGAAGCGGTTCGTATATTCGTCGTCGATGGCGGC
>DATHJA010000314.1:0-7298 GCA_035316475.1 Edaphobacter sp.
TGGGGTATCTGTTTGCGCTTCCGTTGCCGAGGCTGCTGGGAGTGGATCGCCTGTGGGGCGTGGCCGGACTTACGTTTTCGGCGGGACTGGCTGGGTGGGTGGAGTTCACCCTGCTGCGGCGGAAGCTGCATCAGAGGATCGGCGCGGTCGCATCGCAGCGCTCGCGTGTGGCTCGGCTGTGGGGCGCGGCGATCGTGGCGGCCCTGATCGCTTATGGGGTGAAGGTTGTGCTTCCGCTTCATGAGATTCGCTACGTCTCTTTGATCCGGGGCGCGATTGTGCTTCCGCTATACGGGGTGCTGTACCTTCTGCTGTGCCGGGTTTTGGGGATCGTCGCGCCTGCCAGCGTGCAACGACTGCTTCGCCGCGGCTAGGGAAAAAGGCTCATCCCTCGTATCTTTCTGCCGATGAAAGCACTGTGCCGAGAGGCGCCAGGGGAGAGAAGAAGATGATCCGGCAGGCAATCAACTGCGATATATGCGGGGTGGAGAGGCTGGAGCCCACAAGCCATTGGTTTGTGGCCGATGAGATGGGAGGAGAGCTACGTCTGCGTGCCTGGGAGGCGCCGAAGAGCTCGCGCAAGAACGCGAAGCATCTGTGCGGGCAGAAGTGCGCACAGCGGCTAATGGACAACTTTACCGCTTCGATCATGACGGAGCTGCAGACGAGCAAGAACGCGAAGGAGGCTGTGGCCGAGATCCGCAAGGGTTCGGCGGTGAACTCTGCGCCCGTTGCCGACTGCGACGATGCGCCGATCCTCGAGCGCCTGGGGTATGACCGGGAGACGGCGGCCGCGATCGAGGCGGAGTCCTGGGCGGGGCCGGTTAGACCGAAGGAGACCTGGGGAGCGGAGGTCAGGACCAGGAACGAGAGTCTTATTCCGGCAGCTCGAGTGAAGTCGTCGCAAGGGGTTCGCCCGTTCCAGCGTCCGGCTTAAGCAAGCTGGCGGGAAGCATCTCCGGTCAGCGGGTGTCGTCTGCTTCGAGCCGCAGTACAAGCGTGCGAAGCAGCGCGACAAGCTTCTCGCGGTCCTGGGTGGAGAAGGGAGCGAGCATGTCCTCTTCGGCCTCCATGTGGGCAGCGACGGCGCGATCGATCAGCCTGAGCCCGCTGCGGGTGAGCGAGACGAGGACGACGCGACGGTCCGATGGGTCGAGCAAGCGTTCGACCCATCCGGCCTCTTCGAGCCGGTCGATGCGGTTGGTGATCGCTCCTGAGGTAAGCATGAGCGACTGGAAAAGTTGGGTAGGGGTCAGGTGGTAGGGCTCGCCGGCGCGGCGCAGCGTAGCCAGCACATCGAACCCCCAGCGCTCGAGTTGGAACGGGAGGCTTACCGCTTTCATGCGACTGTCAATAAGACGCTCGGCGCGCGAGATGCGGCCGATGATGCCCATTGGCGATACATCCAGGTCGGGGCGTTGGCGGTGCCACTGCTCAAGGATGTGGTCGACGTGGTCCTGCGTGCTTCTGCGCTTCATTCTGCCTCCGCGATCTGTATTGTGCCATTTTCCGAATCCTTCTCCTCCCCACATGCATATATATCTTTACATTAGTTATCTTAATGTTGAGATATTTGACGCAGGAGGGACGAGATGAACCGAAGGGCATTTCTGGCGAGCACGGGCATGGCCCTGGCGTCTTCGCGAGCGCGAGCCGCTGGCCGGAGGGCGGATGCAGGGCCGTCGCGCAAGGCGGATTTAACGAACGAAGCTGCGGGCGTCGATGGGGCGAAGACGAACCCTGCAGAGGTGCCTTTTTACTTCGTCGATGTCTTTGCGGAGCAGCCGCTAACGGGCAATCCGTTGTCCATCGTTCCCGACGCACACTCCCTGGATGAGGAGACGATGAAGCGTATCGCCGGCGAGTTGAACCAGGCGGAGACGACATTTCTTCTGCCCTCGCATAACAAGACAGTGGACTGGAGGCTGCGGTCGTTTACGGCTCCCGGTCACGAGATCTTCGGCGCGGGTCATAACTCGTTGGGTGCATGGTGGTGGCTAGCGGAGTCGGGGACGTTGAAGCTGCGGGAGGGAAGCAACCACTTCACGCAGCAGATCGGCGATCGTCTTCTGCCGGTGGAGGTTCGTTGCGAGGGTGGGCGTCTCGTCGCGGTGGTGCTGACGCAGTCTCCGCCTGTCTTCGGGGAGGTGCTGAAGGACACCGGCGAGCTGGCCGCCTCACTCGGCATCGAGACGGACGACCTGGATGTAGAGCGCCTGCCGACGCAGGTGATCTCGACGGGAGCGGGCCACCTGCTGGTTCCGGTACGGAGCCGCGCGGTGATCGAACGCCTGCGCCCAGATTCTCAGCGGCTGGCGAAGGTCCTGAAGGCAGCAGGCGGCGAGGGCTGCTATGTGTACAGCCGGGACACGGTGCTGCCGGGGTCGTCCGCTCATGCGAGATTCTTCAACCCGACGATGGGGATCGTGGAGGACGCGGCAACGGGGACTGCCGCCGGTCCGCTGGCGTGCCAGCTGGTCCGGCACGGGATCGCGAAAGAGGGAGTGGCGCTGACGATCGAGCAGGGCTATGAGATGAAGCGGCCAAGCTTGTTGCGCCTCGAGGTGCAGGGCCAGACGGTGAAGCTAGCCGGCAGGTGCGTGCAGGTGATTGAGGGAAAGATCCGTATCCGGTTAGACAAGAACTCCGTTTGGGGTGTCATGCAGAGTACAGGGTGAAGCCCGCATTTTGTCTGTGGCGCCACAAATGTGGTCGAAAAGCAGATTTTCCACTCCACATCTCACGGGAAAAACTATGAGATGCTCCTGTCGAAAATGACACCTTTTGGGACTTCCGGGGATTCGGTGCGGAGTCTATGAAGCTGTCTGCGGCGCGGAGCTCATCCAGGTCAAGGCCTGGGAGAGGTACTGCTTCATCTCTTTGCGGGGGACGATGGCATCGAGGAAGCCGTGCTGGAGGAGGAACTCGGAGCGCTGGAAGCCTTCGGGGAGCTTCTGGCGAATGGTTTGCTCGATGACGCGGGGACCGGCGAAGCCGATGAGAGCCTCGGGCTCGGCGATGTTGAGGTCGCCCAGCATGGCGAAGCTGGCGGTGACGCCTCCGGTGGTGGGGTCGGTCATCACGGAGATGTAGGGGATCTTCTCGTCGTCCATGCGGGCCAGGCCGGTGGAGACCTTGGCGAGTTGCATGAGCGAGGCGATGCCCTCCATCATGCGTGCGCCGCCGGAGGCCGAGACGATGATGAGCGGGTGGCGAGTCTCGAGCGAGCGATCGACAGCGCGGGCGATGGTCTCCCCGACGGCCGAGCCCATAGAGCCGCCGATGAAGCTGTACTCCATGACCGAGAGCACGACCGGATGGGGGCCGAGGCTGCCGATGGCATTGATGATGGCGTCGTTGAGGCCAGTCTTCTTCCGGGCGTCGGCCAGGCGGGACTTGTAGGGCTTCAGGTCGGTGAACTCCAGCGGGTCGGTCGAGCGCAGGTCCAGGTCGACGAGCTGGTAGCCGGGCTCCAGCAGGTTTTCGATGCGCTCGCGGGCGCCGATGCGGAAGTGGTGGCCGCACCTGGGGCAGACCTGCAGGTTGGCCTCGAGATCGGCCTTGAAGATCACCTGGCTGCACTTCGGGCAGCGGACCCAGAGGCCCTCCGTACGGACGGTCCGTTCTTCGTCATTGACGATCTCGTTGTCTTCGCGCTTAAACCAGCTCATGCCTGTCGTGCCCTTTTGTTGCCTTGACTATTGTAGCGGGTGGAGGCTGGTTGTCAGTTGGGATTGGCAGTTTACATTCCCACCCCTTGCGATGAACCGCAAAGACGCAAAGAATGGGCACCCGGTGTGTGAACGCGACGAAGCAGGGCGAGAGACGTATCGCTTGCACATCTCTCGCCCGGTTGAGTTGGACGCATCTTTAGAAGTGAAATCGTGCGGAGAGTTGAGCGACTCGCGCATCGGGCGTCTCTGCTGCGGTGCCTGAGCCGCCGAATCGGGTGCTTGTGATCTGGCCGAAGCTACTTCCAATCGTTGCGTTTGGCTGTCCGTAGGCTGGGGTGTTCAAGGCATTGAACAGATCGGCCCTGATGTCCAGCGACGTCTCGCGGTAGAGACTGAACTTCTTGAACAGAGAGAGATCGACGCGGTTGTAGCCCGGTCCATAGACTGCGGAGCGGCCATAGCCACCGTAGGCCTGTATGTCATTGGGGCCTTGTGCCACCAGCGGATTCGTGAATGCACAGGGGTTGAACCAGGTAGCCACGGTTCTGGTCTTCGTGGCGCAGGTGACACCTATATTTCCAGGATTTGCCAGCGCCGTGCTGTTCACGTCGCCAATGCGAATACCTTGTGCCTGACCGGCGCCGTTGGTTGGGTTATTACTCGGCTGTACCACCTGGGGCTGGCCCGACTGCACACGGAACAGCGTCGTGATACTCCACCCTCCGATAAATGTATCGGCGAAGTGGGACGTATTCATGTATCGGCGCCCGATGCCGAAGGGCAGCTCATACTGCAGGTTCACCACTGCGCGGTGCCGTGTATCGGTATAAGACGGACCGTAGTCGTAGCCGTAGCCCAGTTGCCTCCAGTTTCTGTATCCCGAACCCGACTGTCCGCTCGCGCCCAGGGGCAGGAACGCGTCGTCGAGATTTTTCGAGAAGGTATAGGTGGCAAGGAAGTAGAGGCCTTTCGCGGCGCGGTGTTCCACCGTAACCTGGCCGCCATTGTAGTTGCTCATGGCCGAGTACGACTCAAGGCTGCCGGCTCCGAACTGATTGAAGGGACGAGCTGCCTGCACGTTAGCGCCTGGCGTAAGCAGCGTGGGAATCTGATTCGGCTTCGGGTTGGACGTCAGGTGGCGGCCCAGCGCGCCTACATACGACAGCGTGAGCGTTGTGTCGGTAGAGAGCTGCTGCTGGACGGAGAGGTTGAAGGTCTCGGTGTATGGCGTCTGGATGTTTTTAGGGTACATGCGCAGATCGGGCGTGGAGACGTAATTCGACAGGCCCTGAGCGATGGCTTCATTGAAGCCATTCTCCAGGGTGACGCCGTTGGTTGGGCATGCTCCCGCGGTCTCGCAAGACCCGCTGGTGATGTTAGAGGTAAACAGGAACGGAGGATTCGCTCCAAGGTTGGGGAAGAAGCCGACGCTCTCGATGCCGCCAAAGAAGATACCGAATCCGCCGCGTACAACCGTCTTCTGCGCGGCTGAATACGAGAAGCCGAAGCGAGGTGAGAAGTTCAGGTTCTGTGCGGAGGCAAGCGAGTTGTTTGATGTGTAGACAACGGGCACATTATTTGCCGCCAGAGCGGTCGTAAGCGAGCTGGGCAGAGCGTATTGGCGGGCCCGCTCGGGCAACAGGTACTGCGCCGTGTTGGTGCCATAGTTCACCAGGAAGTTGGCCTGCCTGCCGTCCAGTTCCTCCAGCGGTTGAAAGTACTCCCAGCGAATGCCAGAGTTGAAGGTGAGCTTCGGCATGGCCTGCCAGTCGTCCTGGAAGTAGGCTGAGCGGTACCAGCGCTGGTTATGAACCGTGGAGATATTCGAGAGCGATGCGTTGTCCATCTGATTCGCGATGAAATCCGCGGCGCCGAAGCCGGTCGAATCGGACTGGCTGGGGATCTGCGTGTACTTGCCGGTGTAGTTATAGGTGCCGCGCGGCGTTGTGGGTTGCAGCGTTTGTATGCGGATGCGCTGGAAGTTCACGCCCGCCTTGAGCGTATGGCGACGGATGATCTTGGAGACGTTGTCCAGGATCTGCCCTACATTCTCATACTCGTTCGTCGGAACGTACTCCGGCGAGCCAAAGCTGGTGAGACTCGTCAGGTTGAAGTGCGGCGTTCCGCCGTTCCCCGAGCTGAACGGAATACCTCCCAGGCCCAGCTGCGATGAGATATCCGTGCTCGAGAAGGCCTGCTGATAGCTTGCATTGATCCAGTTGTAGCCGAAGCGAAACTCGTTTGAGAGCGTTGGGGAGAAAAAGTGAGTCTCGCTCAACGTGAAGTTTCGGCCTTTCAGGCCGATGTTGCCATCCGCGCCAAAACCGCCTCCGTCCAGTTGACCAAAGACAGCTGGAAAATTCTGTGCCTGGTTCACGACACTGTATCGCGCGAAGACCTGGTCCTTCGCGCTGGCGTTCCAGTCGATGCGGCCATCGTATTGCGTCGTGTGATCGCTCGCCGAACCTTGAAAGAGGAAGTTGTTGTAGGTCTGCCCGGAAACTCCCAGGTTGGGCGCAGGCAGAGCGCTCATCACTCTTTGCGCGACCGCGTTAACCTGCCCCGGGCAGAAGACATTCTGGCGTCCAGCGCATTGTTGAAGAACGGTGCCGGCAGAACCGGGAGCATACAGCGTGCGCACATTGCCGCCAGTGAGCGTCGGATTCAACAGTTCACTGAAATCTCCCGCGCGCATTTTGAGCGTCGGCAAGGAATTGATGGAGGTCTGGCCAAAGATGATGCGGTTTGCTTCCACATCTCCAAAGAAGAAGAGCTTGTCTTTGATGATAGGACCGCCAATCGTAGCGCCGAACTGGTTCTGCCGGTATTTCGGCTTGGACGACTGGAAGTAGTCGCGCGCATTCAGGATATCGTTGCGCCAGTACTCCCAGAGAGAGCCGTGAAATGCGTTCGTGCCCGACTTGATGCTCATATTTACGACCGCACCCGCTGCTCGGCCGATCTCAGCGTTGTAATTGCTGGTTTGCACCTTGAATTCAGCCAGAGCATCCGGAATAGGCTTGATGACGTAGGAGGCTCCGTTGGGAATGTCGACGAGCACGGCATTGTTGTCCACGCCATCGAGAATGTAGTTGTTCTGCTGCGACCTCTGTCCGTTGGCGGAAAAGTCGCCTTTGTTTGCGCCGCGAGCTCCCTGCTCCGCCGGAACAACTCCGGGCGTAAGCTGCGCGACAAAGATCGGGTTTCTGTTGAGCAGTGGCGTCTGCACAATGGCCTGCGCCGAAACAGTTGCGCCTGTAGAGGCCTCCTGCGTTTGCAGAATCGGCGGCGCGGAGCTTACCTCGATCGAGGTATCCGAGGAGGCGGCTCCTAGACTCAGCGGCACCTCCACACGCGATCCGGCGGTAACATTCACTCCATTCTGCGCAAAGGATCGGAACCCTTCGCGAGAAGCAGTTACGGTATAAGTTCCGATCTTGATCGGAGTGAAGGCGTACGATCCGCTTCCGTCCGCCGTGCGTTCAAGGGTGAACCCGGTCTGCTCATTTGTCAGCTTGACCTTCGCATTGGGAATCACAGCCCCGGTCGAATCCAGGACGGTGCCAACAATGGTGCCCTGGTCCATCTGACTGAACCCTTTTGGAATGAGGCTAAGAATGAGGA
>DATHJA010000315.1:0-3030 GCA_035316475.1 Edaphobacter sp.
AGCCGCAGACCACGAGGTGCAGGATGGAAGAACGGGATTTTTTCGAGGAGCGTCCGGAGCAGCGGACTCACACCATGACCTGCCCACACTGTGGACAGCAGGCGGACTATGAGCTGAGCTGGATCGTGCGCAGGAAGAAGACCCAGCTTCCCCGCGGAGCCGACGACCGGGACCGCGCGCGCTTTGCCAAGGCGCAGAGCTACATGGTGCGCCGCGACGATATGGTCGGCTGCAAAAATGTCCGCTGCCGCAAACGATTCGACGTTGCTGGAATCCAGTCAGTAGCGTTCATCTGAGCGAAGCGGCTCTCGACTCATCTGCTCAACCCTGACACTTCCAAAGAAAGCGTTAAATTTCGTTGCTCCGGCTTTACGGGTGAATGATCATTCAGTTATGCTTCCGCTGCTGGACGGATACCTGGTCGATCTGCGTCGGCGCGGTCCGAGGTGAGCACATCGAGCAAGCTATGTTTTAATGGAGCAGGAAGCTTCTGCCCCACAGCAGGGCTCCTCGAACCGCAAGAACACGCAGGGAGACGAAAGAGACTCATGGCAAACAAGTTGCTGCCCATCGAAGAACGGAACCTGACCCCCGATGAGGTCGAACAGCTGGATAGGCGCCGCCGTCGCGGTCAGCTTCTTCTGGTGGTCGGCTGTCAGTGCCTGATCGTCTTCACGCTGGTGACGCTCTGGGCCGGACAGGACTTCACGCTTTCGCCGGGCTGGGCGCACCCCATGGTCTACTGGGACGCCATTACGGGAATCCTTGCCGTAATCCTCCTTCTGACCGGGATTCGTCTGCGCCGCGGCTCCAACGAGTTCATTAGCTACTAAAGCTACTAAGACTCAGACGGCCTCGGAAGATTGTTCGAAAGAGCGAGTGGGGGGCATGCATGCTCCGCTCGCGGACAGGTTCGGATGGTTGCTGAGGTGCTTCAGATGGCTGTGGAAACCCGCTGCTTCGCGGGTTCGATTCTACTTTTTCAGCAACCTGGTTTTCATCCAACGCGAGTTCTCTTCGCCGAGCCCGGGCACTTCTCGACGCTGGAATCCGTTCTGCTCGTCGCTGCCATCCTGGCCTCGGCAGTTCTCTTCTTCTGGCGCTTCGGCCCTATCCTCCGCAATATCCTTCGCTCAAAAAAAGACGCGAACTTCTCACTCTTCCCCCTCGGCCGCCGCGTGTGGGACTTCTTCTGGGAGGTCCTCTGCCAGGGTAAGGTCATCCGTCAGCGTCCGCTGCCTGGGCTGGCGCACGCTTTCGTCTTCTGGGGGTTTCTGGCCTTCGCTCTGGTCAGCCTGAACCACTTCGCGACCGGCTTCGGACTCGGCTTTCTCTCCCCTCAAAGCCTCCTCGGCGGCCTCTACTTCCTCTTCGCGGCGATCTGGGCGCTGCTGGTCGCAATCTCGATCGCAGGACTCTTCGTCCGGAGATTTTTCGTCCGCCCTATTTGGCTCGGCAAAAAGGTCTCTTACGAATCAGGCTTCATTGCCTTCCTCATCTTCCTCCTCATGGTCACTTACCTGGCGGCCTACTTTGTCGCCCCAGGCAGTCCGCAGATCAAAGCACTCTGGTGGACCCACACGCTCGCGCTCCTCATCTTCCTTCCTCTGATCCCGCACACCAAACACCTTCACCTCGTGCTCAGCCCATTGACGGTCTTCCTCAAGCGTGACGGTTTCTCGAAGATTCCTCCGCTGGCAGGCGACGAAGACTTCGGCCTGGTTGCGGGCAAGGACGTCACGCAGCTGATCTCGCTGCAGACCTATAGCTGCGTCGAGTGTGGCCGCTGCACCGAACACTGCCCTGCTGCCACCACTGGCAAGGTGCTTAACCCAAAGGAGATTATTCTCGGGCTGCGCACCTATCTCAACGAGTTCGGCCCCGCATCCGACACTCCGCTCCTGACAGAGCAACGCATCGCCTCACCCGACAACCCTCCCGCAAAATACCTCAGCATGGAGGCAGCGTTCGAGTGCACCACCTGCGGAAGCTGTGAGTATCAGTGTCCCGTCGGCATCCAGCACGTTCCCATCATCGTCGGGCTTCGCCGGGGAGCGACCAACACCGGCGCGTGGGAGGACGACTACGGCACCAAGCTCTTCCTCGCACTCGAGAAGAACGGCAACGCGCTCGGACTCTCCGCTACCGAGCGCGACAAATTCATCCAGAAGCAAGCCTTCCCCATCTTCGACGGAACCCAGGAGTACTGCCTCTGGCTGGGCTGCATGGGAGGCTACGACCCCAAGGGCCGCGAGATCATCGCCGACTTCGCGCGCGTTATGCAGTACCTCGGCACCACCTTCGGCGTACTCAAAAAAGAGAAGTGCACCGGCGACCCCGCCCGCCGCCTCGGCAACGACCTCGTCTTCCAAACCCTCGCCGAGTCGGGCCTCAAGACCTTCGAGACCGCAAAGGTGCAGAAGATCGTCGCCATCTGCCCCCACTGCGTGCGCACCATCGCGACCGACTGGCGCGAGTTCGGTATAGCACCAGAGATCGAACATCACTCCGAGTTCATGGCCCGCCACAAGGACCGCCTGCCCAAACAGCAGGGCGAGAGCATCGTCTACCACGACCCCTGCTACCTTGGCCGCTACCAGGAGATCTACGACGAGCCGCGAGCAGTCGTGGCACAAGCAGGCACGCTCGTCGAGGCCCCACGATCCCACGAGCGCAGCTTCTGCTGCGGAGCCGGGGGAGGGCTGGCCTTCCTCGGCGAAGAGAAGGGTGAGCGCGTCAGCCACGTCCGCGCGCGCGAGCTCGCCGACACCGGAGCCCAGGTCGTCGGCACGGCCTGTCCCTTCTGCAATACGATGTTTCGCGATGCCCTGACCGCCGTAAGCGATACTCCGCCACAGCTTCTCGATATCGCCCAGCTGACCGCACGCGCTCTGCCTGCATCGCAACCACAGAGCAGCGAGTCCCAACCACCCGTTTCAGGAGGAGTGCAGTGAAGATCGTCGTAGCCATCAAACAGGTTCCCGAGCGTGATGCTCCCATCCACATCGCCTCCGACGGCAAGTGGATCGA
>DATHJA010000316.1:0-4285 GCA_035316475.1 Edaphobacter sp.
GGCGTACCTCTCCCAGAGCTTCCGCACAACGGGGTTCGAGTGCGCTCGCTCCACTCCTCCCACGGCCCACTCGAAGACCTCCACAATCGTGCCGTCCCCTGCTCTTGCTGCGATCACTGGACGATCGGTAGCCAATCCCTCGTTACGCAGCAGAGGAATATGCTCACGCGTCAGCTCCAGCAGCTCCGCCTCTTTCCCAGCTTTCGGCCTGTACGCCACCACCACAATCGTTGCTCCCGCAGCTGCCTGCATCGCGCACCTCCGTACGATCCGTAGTATCCACCTGAACGGAAGAAATCAAAAGCGTGTCATCCCGGGCGAGGCCCGGTGGGCAGCATCGAAGGTGGCATCAAGAATGGAAGTACTCAAGGAGCAGCCTATCGCCGGGCTGCCTGCAGTGCCTTCCTATCCCCATCATTTTTCGCTGGTTTCAGCTCCAAAATGCCACAGACAAAGTCGTAGACATTTACGTTGCTGAAGGGAGCGACCTTCACCCCGGGCTTCACGTCCGGCCCCTCCGCATAAAAGATCGCCTTCATCTCCGGAAAACGCGCAGGATCGAACCCATGGGCTCCCGCTCCTTTAATCGTCGTCTGCTTCGTTCTCGCCGCAATCGGAACCAGCTCGTTGGCGACCAGCACCGGATCTCCCTCTCGCGGGTTGCGATTGAAGTTCAACCCCGCCGGAACATCCTTCAGCCGGTACACCGTAAACCGGGGATCATTCGTGGCCTTCAGGGCGTTGTAGATCCTCTCCTTCTCCGCCTCTGTCTTTGGATACAACAGGTCGCCCGCTGTCGGAGCATCCTTCAGGTCCACCAGCTTGTCTACCGGCAGCCACTTGCGATCCGAGAGCGTCGCCATGCCGTGGTCCGAGACCACAATCATGTTCACCGGAAGTCCCGTGGCTTTCAGCTTTTCCTCGAGCTCGCCCATCAGGGCATCCAGATGATGCACCGCCGCGCCCGTCTGCTCCGCGTCCGGCCCGAAGTCATGACCGGCGTGATCCGCATTCGAGTAATACAGCGTGATCAGGTGTGGCCTTTCCGCCTCAGGCAGCGACAACCAGGCGATCACCTGCGTAATGCGCTTTTCGTCGTCGAACTTATCGTCGAATGGAACCCAGTAGCTCGGCCGCTTCCCCGCGATCTCCGCCTCCGAGCCCACCCAGTACATGGAGGCCGACCGCATCTTCTTCCGCTCCGCCAGCGACCACAGCGGAACTCCGCCGTACCAGCTTCCATCGCTGTTCGATGCATGGTCCTTGTAGACGTACTCCGCGTAGTCCCGCTTCGGGTCCCGGAACTCGTTCTCCACAATCCCGTGATGCTCCGGGTAAAGCCCTGTCACCAGCGCGTAGTGGTTGGGAAAGGTGATCGAGGGATAGCTCGGCAGCATGCCCTCAGGAGCGCTCGCTCCCTCTTCGGCCATCTTCAGCAGATGAGGAGCTCCCCACTTCGTCGCGTAGTCCCAGCGAAAGCCATCCAGCGACACCATCACCACGTAGTGCGCCTTCTTCGCCTTCGCCGAATTCAGCGCATTCGGCTCATGATGCACCGGAGCCACATCGGCCCCATGTGCAAGCCCGGCCAACAGCATCACGCACGCACAAGCCAGCCCACACCCACCCACTCTCAACTTCATTCCATGTCCCTTCAAAGCGTCGAAATCCGTCACCGACCGGCAACCTGCCAATTACTCCGGCTTGTCCTCCGGAACCAGCATCTGCAAGTTCAACGGCTTCTCCAGCATGCAGTCCAGTTTGGCAATCGAGCCTATCGCCCTCTCGATCACCCCTGTCAGGCAGGGCTCCGTCGTCACCACGAA
Source organism: Edaphobacter sp. (assembly GCA_035316475.1). Lineage (GTDB taxonomy): Bacteria > Acidobacteriota > Terriglobia > Terriglobales > Acidobacteriaceae > Edaphobacter. Next base: position 1,827 of record DATHJA010000316.1, read on the forward strand.
CGGCAGCCTGTGCTTCGGGTATCCCGGCTTCTGCAGCAGCGAATCAATGTTCGCACCCACCTTCGCCAACGCCCCCGCAATCGACGAGACGATCCCCGGCTTGTCGTCCACCACGAACCGCAGATAATGCGGAGCCAGAAACTCGCTCGTCACCGTTCGCTTCCGTACCGGAAGCTCCACCGCCTTCGCCCCCTGCGACACCGCCAGCAGGTCTGACACCACAGCCACCGCCGTCGGCTCCCCGCCCGCGCCATGGCCTGAGAACACAACATCGCCGCCATAGGTACCGCTCGTCACCACCATGTTCTGTGTCCCATGCGACCAGGCCATCGGCGAGGTTAGAGGAACCAGCATCGGAGCCACCCGCGCATGCACCACCGTCCCATCCGCCTGCGCCCGCGACACCTGCCGGATCGTCGAGTTCAACTCCTTCGCATACACGAAGTCGATCGCCTCCACTGTCGAGATCGTCTGCGTCGCTACCTCGTCAGGATTCAGCTCCGCGCCCAGCGCAATTCGCGACAGGATACAAAGCTTCGCCCGCGCATCGAACCCATCCACGTCCGCCGAAGGATTCGCCTCCGCATACCCAAGCTGCTGCGCATCCTTGAGCACCGTAGCGTAATCCGCGCCCGCCTCCATCCGGCTCAGGATGTAGTTGCACGTTCCATTCACGATGCCGCTCAGCCGCGTCACACGGTCGCCGCTCAGCCCCTGCAGGATTCCCGGAATCACCGGAACTCCGCCCGCCACCGCAGCTCCGTACACAAGCTGCACGCCATGCTGCGTCGCCAGCCTCTGCAAGCTCACTCCGCGATACGCGATCAGTTGCTTGTTCGCCGTTACCACATGCTTGCCCGCGGCGAGCGCCTTCTTGAGCCATCCCTCCACAGGATTCAGCCCACCCATCAGTTCCACGATCACATCGACATCCGACCGCAGCACATCGTCGATGTTCTCTGTCCACTTTGCCGTCGCGGGCACAAACTTCGCCGCCGGCGACTCGCGCTTGCGAGCCACGTTGCGGTTGTACACATGCGTCAGCGCGATGCCGGCAAACTTCCTCTCCGTCAGAACCTTCGCCACTGAGCTGCCCACCGTCCCAAAGCCCAGCAGCGCTACCTTCACCACTCCATCGTTCTTCTTCGCTCCAGCCTGCTTCTTCAACTTCGTCGCCATCGCCCTCGCCTGTCGTTCGTCAGTAATCCACCCGCGTGACAAACCTTCTCCACGCATCGAAGCTCTCCGTCCCACGCTCCGCCAGCAGCCTCTCTTCGGGAACCGTACGTTCTCCAATCCCTTTCTTTATCTCTTCATAAAGAAACGCATCGTCAAATCCCGCCGCCGCCGCGTCCGCAGCCGTCCCGCTGTAGAAGATCCTCTCCATCCGCGCCCAGTAGATCGCCGCCAGGCACATCGGACACGGCTCGCAGCTCGTGTACATCACACATCCGGGCAGCGAAAAATCCCCCAGCACCCGGCACGCTTCGCGAATCGCCGTCACCTCCGCATGCGCCGTCGGATCGTTCGTCGCCGTCACCCGGTTTACACCCGTCGCGATCACAGCACCGTCACGCACGATCACCGCGCCAAACGGCCCCCCACGCCCCGATACCACGTTCTCGGTCGCAAGCTCGATCGCCCGTCTCATGAACTCTGGATTGCCCTGCATCCGGCTCCACGTCTTAGCCGCACACGCGCCAACTCACAAGCGAGCACAACTAACCTGAAATCAATACTTCTGATTATTTCATACGGTCCGCCCCAGGCAGGCAGAGACAGCCGTCTCGATGGCCGATCTTGATTCCAAGAAGCCACCCTCGAATTTCATCCCTAAGTGGTTCTCCCAGGGTGAGTTGGCGAAAACGATAACTTTCACTATAGTGTTCGGAACACTTAAGACGAGCCGAGCAATACAGATCTTAAGGCAACGAAGTACGCTACAAATTTTGCGAAGCCACGCCGTTTTCAATCTAAGAACTCTTCCGGGTCTGAGAAGTTCATCTCCCCTGTTTCAGGAGGCCCGGATTGTCATCAAAAGCAGGCTACGTTTTCCACGTTCTTCTCTTCCTCTTCATCCTTCCCCTCACCATCACAGCACAGGAATACCGCGGTTCCATCCTCGGACACGTCACTGATCCCCAAGGGTTCAATATTCCCAATGCCTCTATCCATGCCACGAGCGATCAGCAGAACTACACCATTCAGACCGACGCTCATGGAAATTTCGTTATTCCCCTCGTCCAGCCCGGAACCTACACCATCGCCATACAGGCCCCCGGCTTCCGCAGAGAGGTTTATCCAAGCCAGATTCTTAGCATCAGCCAGAAGCTGAACCTCTCCGTCGCCCTCACCCCCGGCGGTGCCACTGACGTTGTCACCGTTACGACCGACCAGCTTCAACTCGCCACCACCGATGCCTCCGGCGGAACCGTCATGGATCCCGAAAAGGTTCAGAA
>DATHJA010000317.1:0-8223 GCA_035316475.1 Edaphobacter sp.
ATTTCGAAGGCGGCTTCAGCCGCTGAGGTACGCTTTTGTTCCACGAGGTACTTTTCAGCACCTTCGCCAGTATGGGAGTTGCCGAAATTTATTCTGTCATCCCGACCGGAGCGCAGTGGAATGGAGGGATCTGCTTCTCTACCCATTACCCTTTCCGGCCTATGTCCCGAAAAAGCCTGTCAAGCCCGCAAGTCACCCAAATAAAACAAAACAAACAAGATACATTCGCCGATCAGTTCCTGCTCATCCACTAAAATAAAAGAGAGACCAGAAGCCGGATAAAGAGGAACAAAGCCTCTGATGCGGTACTAACTCAAGCAAAATCAATATTTTGCCAATAAGTCATCTGGAATCAATATTTTGCGCAGATAGTCCACCCATAAGTCCAATGAATGGAAGATTTTGCGCAAAAAAAGTAGGGGGACTATCCCCGCATCCACATCGACGAGTCGCGTGACAGCACCATGGCGTCGAACCGTTGCTTGACCTCGAACCCGGCCTCCTCATAGAGCGCGACCGCAGGCCGGTTCGACTCGGTCACGGTCAGGGTGATCGCTGCGGTTCCCGACCGCCTGAGGTGCCGGGCCGCGTGGTTCAGAAGCGCCCGGCCCAGCCCCCGGCCCCGGTGCGAAGGAGCCACGCAGAGCTGGGTGATGTGAGCGACGTCCGGAGCCACGCGGGAGCAGAGGATCATCCCCGCCAGTCTTCCCGTCTCCTGGTCCCGCAGCATCCACGACTGGTGATCCTCGAAGACCCCGCAGCCGGGAAAACGGACGATGTTGTGCAGAAAGCGCAGCGAGCCGTGCAGCGAGCAGTACTGGTCGTTGATCTCGGCATCTATGTGTCCGTAGTACGCCGCATGGATCAGCTCCGCCGCCGCCTGGTAGTAAAGAGAAGACCACGGAATCAGCTCCACGCCGGAGATCGGCTGGGGCTGGAGAATGTCTTCCCCCGCGCGGGCAAGATCGAGCTCCATGAAGAGCCTGCGGTGCTGTACGAAGCCAGCGTCGAGGAATCCGCCGTCGACCTGGCCGGTATCGTAGAGCAGAAGCTGCGATTCGACACGCCCGATATTGGGAGAGTGCAGAAGAAGGTCCACAAGCCTGCGCAGCAGGGCATCGGTGACCTGCAGACTCTGCTCCGGGCTCGAGGAGAGTGCAAACGCGTCTCCCACGACCGCCTTGTTGCCCTCGTAGACGCAGAAGGTATATCCGGCTACTCTTCCGCGGTCGAGCGCGACAAAGCCGGGCAGCACTCGCGAATCGAGATATTGCAGCAGAAGTTCCGTGGAGCTCTTGTAGTCCCACCGCAGCCTCTCCTGCCACACCTCGGCCTCCGCCTCCAGCAGCGGTCGAAGCTGGCGTGCCGAAAACTGTCTCAGGTCCAGCAGTTCGAGTTGGGTCGCGACCGGCATCTCCACGGACTACCCATTAGAGTGAGAAAAGTCTCTGTTGAGCTTACAGAATTTTCCTCTCCACGAAGCGGAATTCCTCTGCCCGACTCTCTCGAGTCAGGGCCGGGCCGAGACGCGATAGACCTCAAGGCCCTGCGACTCATAGAGAAACAGTGGCGTATAGATCCGCCCCGCGAGGTAGTGCTCGAGCGCCGCCTGGTCCTTGGACGGGATCACCAGCAGGTGCTCTCCATCCGGAACGCCATCCTTGTCGTAGTGAACCGTGGGCTGGTTGCGATAAAACGCAATCCCGTAGTCGAGATCGCGTCTCACCGACTCGACCGCCACGGTACTCACGCCGGGGGCCTTCTGGGCCATCTCCTGGGCCAGAGGCCGGGCCGAGTAGTTGATGTCGAGATCGTGGCCGTGGAAGCCGAGCAGGAAGACTAGTGTTGCCAGCACGGGGAGTAGAGTGGCGTTGGCGGTCTGCGAGACCCCCCACTTGCGGATGATGGCAAAGACCAGGAGCGCGAAGCCGAGCGCGGCCCCACCTGCGGCCAGCAGCCAGCTGGTCGAAGGAACCAGCGTCTCGTACTTCATGTGCTGCGGGGCAAGCGTTAAAACGAAGACCAGCACGGCGCAGGTCGCAGCGTGCGCCCACAGCAGCCAGCGCGGCAGACCACGACGGCGAACCCGGCTCAGATAGTCCGCAGTGAGAATGGTTAGCGGAGGAATCGAAGGAAGAATGTAACCGGGAAGCTTCGATCCGGAGAAGGAGAAGAAGACGATCGGGAACAGGGCCCACAGCACCAGGAACTCCGGAAAGGCGTCTCCGGCGCGCGTATGCCCCAGGTAGCGTCTCGGGTTGTGCCTCACCTTCCACTCCGCCACCGAGACCTCGATGGCGTCGATCAGGGCGCGGCCCGCAATCACGGTCCACGGCATCAACCCGATAACGAGAACCGCGATGTAATACCAGAAGGGCTGGTGATGCTGGTAACGGTTCGAAGCAAAGCGTTCCAGGTTGTGCTCTTTGAAGAAGACCCGGAAGAAGGTCGGGTTGTGATGCTGCACGGCGAGGAACCAGGGAAGCACCATCGCCAGATAAAGAGCCACTCCTGGCAGCCAGATGGTGCGGCGTAGGAGCGACCACTCGCGGCGCAGGCCAGCAAACAGAACGATGATCGCCAGCGCAAGGAAGGGAGCCACGGGGCCTTTGGCCAGGGTTGCTGCCGCGCCGAAGAAGTAGAGATCGAACAGCCAGAACTTCTTACCGGTCTCGTACCAGGCGTACCACCCCAGCATTCCGATGCAGAACGGAGCGGCGAGCTGCATGTCGGTCGACGCTCCCCGGGCGAAGCTGACGATGGCGACGCAGGAGGTCGTGATCAGCGCGGCATCGAGATGGCCTCCCGGGCGGAACCTGCGCATATGCAGGAAGATCAGGAGGATGAGCGCGAAGGCCCCGGAGGAGGAGGGAAGCCGCGCCGACCAGTCCGAGATTCCGAACTCCTTGAAGAAGCCCATGGCGCGCCAGTAATAGAGCGCGGGCTTCTCCAGCCATGGCTGGCCATAGAGAATCGGCGTGACCGTTCCTCCCGCCAGGCAGTGATAGGAGGCCTTAAGGTCTGCAAGCCGCAGGCTGCGGGGAATGATCTTCGCATGCACTTCGTGGCAGGCCGCGGAGTGGGCCTCCAGCATCTCGCGGGAGACCTGGGCATAGCGGGGCTCGTCGGCCCCCACCAGACCGAGCTGATCGCCTCCAAAGGAGGGGACGAGGCCGTAGAGCAGAAGAAAGCCACAGGCCAGAACGAGGAGGAGCAGCTCGCGCGGGATTGCGGCCTCGGGCCGGTTCCAGAACCGGTAAAGCCAGCCGTGCGATGGGCCGCTGGAGCCTGCGCCCTGTCCGGTGGATGGTAGTGAATCAATCATTTCGGAAGAGGAAGCGAGACAAGGCTAACAGAGCCCCGTTCTTAGTTGATGGAGGATGCGCTCGGTCGCCACCGTCAGCGGCCCGTTCAGCGTGCATCCGCTGGCGCTGCGATGACCTCCTCCGCCGAAGAATTCGGCGATCCGGGCGACGTCGATCTTGCCTTTGCTGCGTATGCTCAGGCGGTATTGGTCCGTCGAGGGCACCTCGCGGAGAAAGACGGCGGATTCCACTCCGGCGATGCTGATGAGGTAGTTCACGACGCCTTCGCAGTCGTCGGCTCCGGCGCCGGCACGATCCATATCGCTGCTGGTGACCCAGCTCCAGGCCAGAGGGCCTTCGGTGTGAAGATTGGAGAGGGCTGTGCCGAGCAGGCGGATCTTGCTCTCCGGATTGGAGAAGTAGATATCGCGTGCAATCTGGCCCGGGTTGGCTCCATGCTCGGTCAGATCGTATACCAGGGCAAAGGTCTCCGAAGTTGTGCTGGGGTAGGTGAAAGATCCGGTGTCGGAGACGATGGCGGTATACAGGCAGGTGGCCATGCTGGGGGTAATTTTAGCTCCGGCGGCCAGCGCGAGCCGGTAGACCATTGCGGCAACCGCGCAGGCATCTTCGTCGATCCAGTTCAGAGCGCCGAAGGGCCGTCCGCTGGCGTGGTGATCGATGTTGATCAGGCAGCGTCCCTCCAATCCGGCCATGCCGGTCCGCGGGATGCCGTCGCATTCCAGCAGAATGGCTGGGGTCGTGAGATCGGGCTCCACCTCACGGGCATCGGTTGTGAGGTGGATGCGGTCGAGGTTGGGGACGGTGCGGTAGATGAAGGGAACTTCGTCGGCGAGCACGATGACGCCCTCGCTGCCCAGCTGCTCCAGCAGCTCAGCCATGGCAAGGACGGAGCCGATGGCATCGCCGTCCGGCCGCGCGTGCGAGGTGATCAGGAACCGGGAGTGAGAGCGAAACCTCTCAAGTAAAGCAGGAATAGGAGCGTCGGTTGTCATGAATGAGTTGCCGCCTGTGAGGGCTTCACGTCGGCGGAGGCCTTCTTTCTTTCCCGTTTTCGCATCCGGCCCAGTAGCTCTTCCATCCGCCCGCCCATCTTCTCCGACCGGTCGATCGCGAAGGTGAGGTCGGGAACATGCCGGACGCCCATCCTCTCACGAAGCTGCGACCGGATGTAGGCGCGCGCCGTCATCAGGCCGGCGAGGGTGGACTCCTCCTCCTGCTCGCTGCCGTGGACTGCGACGTAGATGCGGGCGGATTTGCCTCCCGGCGCCAGCACGACGTCGGTGACATAGCTTGGAGCGATCCGTGGATCGGACAGCTCGCCTTCCAGCATTGCGCCAATCTCTTCGGAGAAGGTATTTGCAACACGGTTGCGATGATGGGCTCGGGCTCGTTGTTCTGGCATGGCTGTTTTGCCTTCGTGAACTGGTTAGGGTATCAGACTTGGAGTTTCTACCGAAGAGAATTGATGGGTCTTCAGACCCGTCGATCTAATCGGAGAGGAATTCCGCATAAGAATCTGTTATTTGCGCTCCGAGAGCCTCGGTGATCCGGTGGGCAGCCCGATCAATCTCCTGAAGCTGGCCGGCGAGGTAGCTTTGGGAGCCGGAGATGGCGACGATGCCCAGTGTCGCGCGGTTCCACACTTCGCCTGCATCCATCTCCGCGATGGCCAGATTGAAGGCGTGGCGCAGACGGTCCTTGAGCGAGCGGACGACCTGTCTTCGGTCCTTGATCGACTGAGCGTGAGGAATCTCGATCTCGAGCATGAGCTTGGCGATGGGCACTGTTACGGAGAACGGGGCGAGGCGGCTCGTCCACTAGAAGTGGATCACAATGCCTGCGCCCGGTTCAATGGTCCACGTCTGCTGCTGCAGGGTAAGGATGTTCTGGCCGAAGTCCGGCGCCTTGAAGAAGGTCTGCCGCAGCTGACCGCGAAGACCGAAGTGCGGGGTCAGCTCTTTCTCGAGGCCAACAGCATAGAAGTAGGTCATACGAGCCCGGCTGTACAGTCCCTGGCCGCCGGCAGTGGTGGGGCGGAAGGCAGTCGCTCCCAGTCCCAGGGAGACGAAGGGCTTGGCCCCGAAGAACTCGTGAGGAGGATGGATCACGTAGCCGAACGAGTATTCGCTGGCGTTGTTCTGAATGCCGCCAGGAAAATAGATGTCTGCGCCGGTATTGTCCCGGAACTTCTGCGTATAGCGCGCGTAGGAGTAGTTGAACTCCAGGCCGAAGAGGGGAGACCTGGTGTAGCGGACGGTAATGAGGGCACCCAGGGTGTTACCGGGGACCTGATCGACATTGACGCCGAGATAGTTGGTCCCGGAGGTGCTCTTATTGAAAGAGCCGATACCGTTGATGGCCAGGTCGAGACGGGAAAGATGCCGGTCGAGGGTAGGATTGCCTGGGGTAACCTGGGCGCTGGCCGAAGAGGCCGTAAAGGCCAGAGAGAGACAAAAAACGAGGCTCCACACACACAGTGGGCGAGACACGATCGACATCAGCGAAGAACTCCCTTGAAACAAAAAGTGTTGCCCCTCCAGTCTACTCTGGAATTGGCATCAGTGTCTGATTTAGGGGGCTTTCAGGAGGAGCAGGGTTCCACCAGAAGTACCAGTCCTTCGACCGCTTTCACGCAGACGCTTGACCCGGGCAGAGGGGATGGCCCACCGGACAACAGCCTTGCCTGCCAGAGCTCGCCGCGGATCTCGACCTGAAACTCTCTGCTGTTGCTGGCGCCTTCGAGGGGAGCGCGGACGGAGGCCAGGGCTCCGATCATGGCCTGGGGTCCGGTGAGTACCTTGCTGCGCCGTGCGCGCAGGGCGATCCAGGCCAGCGCGAATGAGATGCCCCCAAAGCCCAGGCCCGCGGCGATGGCGGTGGAGGTATGAACGCGCTGTTCGGGAATCGGGCCGTCTACCAGGGTGACCAGGCCGAAGATGAGGCTGAGCGTCCCGGCAAGGGCCAGGGCTCCGTGGCTGGGAAACTTGGCCTCGAGGACGAACAGGGCGAGTCCTGCCAGAAGGAGAAAGACGGCGGTGTGATGGATGGGGAGCAGGTTGAGACCGAAGAACGCGAGCAGGACGAAGAGCGTGCCGACGGAGCCGGGAACGATGGTGCCGGGGACGTTGAACTCGAGATAGATCAGCAGGAGCCCGAGAATCAGTACCAGCACGGCGAGGTCGGGATTTGCCAGACGGCTGAGGATGCGCTCGCGAAGCGACGGCTCGACTAGGAGGATGGACGCGCCGGTGAGGTGAAGTGTCTGGGCCGTGCCGTCGAATCGGTGAATTTGGCGGCCGTCGAGTGCACGCAGTAGAGCGGTGTCGTCGGGAGCGGTGAGGTCGATCAGGTTGAGCTTGAGGGCCTCGCTGTCGCTGTACGACTTCGAGTTGCGGACGGCGTCTTCGGCGGCCTCGAGATTGCGTCCGCGGCGGGAGACGTAGGAGCGAAGAAAGGCGGTTGCGTCGTTTTCGATCTTCTCCTTGAGGATGGGATCGAGCTGTTTGCCCTCGATGAGTGGGTGAGCGGCTCCGGCGTTGGTGCCGGGAGCCATTGCGGCGACGTCGGCAGCCTCCAGGAGAAAGAAACCGGCTGAGCCTGCGCGGCTTCCAGGGGGGGAGATGTAGAGGATGACCGGAACCGTAGACTGCTCGATGGCCTGGACCATGACGCGGGTGGAGCTGAGGAGCCCGCCGGGGGTTCCGAGAGAGATGAGCACGGCGGGGGACTTGCGGCGGGCCGCCTCGGCCAGACCGCGCTCCAGGTAGCCTGCGGAGATGGGCTGGATCGTGTCGTGAAGTGTGAGCTTGATGACTGGCGCTGGCTGGGCGTGTGCTCCGGCAACGCAGATGAAGAAGAGCAGGGTGAGAAGGAAGGATTGCTGCCTGACCGCAAAGGCTCCGAAGGAGCGTGTGTGGACGGGATTGCGGCGAAAGGTCATAGGAGTGACATCGACAGTATCAGGGATGCGTCATGGAAGACTCTGTCCGCGGGAGGCCAACGCCTGTTTCATGCCCAGCGCGGCGGTGTTCTTCGGCTCGATCTTGAGGGCTTGCGCAACATTGGCGGCTGAAGCTGCGATCTGATTCCCGTTGAGATCGAGACGGGCAATAACAAGATACGCCGGGGCGTTGGAGGCGAGCTTGAGGGATGCCTGGGCCTCGCTCCGCGCGGCGGCCGCATCGCCGCTCTTCTCGCGAACCTCGGCGAGACCGGCGTGGGCCTGTGCGCTGGAGGGGCTGGCGGAGAGCGCGGACTGGAACTCCTGTTCCGCCTCGGGAATAAGGCCTTGAGCGAGATAGTCGCGGCCGAGCTGGACATACTGTGCAGCCTGTTCGGCTGGAGGAAGCGTAGACATGCGGGCAGCGCGAATCTGGTCGATCTGGAAGGCAGCCTGACGGAAGGACGCCTCGGAATAGGTACGGCGGATGCGCTCCAGCGGCTCGAAGGAGGAACTGGGCGAGGTCGAGACATTCGCCGACGAGGCGGGAGCCGGCGCACGGCCGCGGGCGAGAAGCGCCTTCAGGCTGGGAGCCTCAGGATCGTTTGGCCGAAGTTTGAGGGTGGTGTCGGCCTCGCTCTGAGCTCCGGCGAAGTCTCCGGAGCGGTAGAGCGAGACGGCGAGGTTGTAGTGATAGTCGGGATCCTTGGGGTCGGCGGCGGAGGCTCGTTGAAACAGGGCGGTCGCGTTGTGTCCCTGGCGGCTGATGGCAACGGCCTGATTGTTGACCACCTCGGGGAGAGGGAGACGGCTGGCGACAAAGGCGAATGCTTTTTCGGCCTCCGCATAGTGGGCGGAGTTGAACCGCGCAAGGCCCAGATAGAAGTTCGCCTCGAGAGCGTGGCGATCGGTGGGGGAGATCTGCGAAAAGGTGGTGGCGGCGCGATCGTAGTC
>DATHJA010000318.1:0-7236 GCA_035316475.1 Edaphobacter sp.
GAGCGCCTTGGTGGTGTTGCCGGCCGAGTCCAGTTTGTCGGTGCGCTCGCGGATCTCGTGCGGCTGATGCGACATCTCGATGATGCCGCCGGCGTTGTCGGTGATGGGGCCGAAGGTATCCATGGCCAGGATGTAGGCCGCGCAGCTGAGCATTCCCATGGTGGCGATGGCCGTACCGTAGATGCCCTTCTCGTACTCGCTGATGCCGACGACCGCTTCGAGCCCGCGTACGCCGAAGTAGTAGCTGAGCAGGAGTGCGGCGGAGATGACGATGACCGGGAGCGCTGGCGTCTCCATGCCTACGGCGATGCCGCTGATGATGTTGGTCGCCGGACCGGTCAGGGACGCCTCCGCGATGGACTTGACGGGACGATACACCGACTCGGTGTAGTACTCGGTGATCCACACAAAGAGGAACGCCGTGGCCAGGCCAATGACCCCACAGCCAAGCAGCCATATCGGCTGCACTGCGGGGCCGTTCAGCATCGTGTAGACGGCGCCGGCAAAGCCCAGCAGAGCAAGCCCTGAGGTAAGGTAAAAACCCCGGTTGAGCGCGTGCATGGGATCTTCATTTTCGCGGCACTTCACGACAAAGACGCCCGCGAGGCTGGCGATCAGGTTGATGGCGTGAACGATGAGAGGAAACAGGATGCCCTTGATACCGAAGACCGGATAGAGTGCCACTCCAAGGACCATCGCGCCGACGTTCTCGGCTGCCGTGGACTCGAACAGATCGGCGCCACGGCCGGCGCAGTCTCCCACGTTGTCGCCTACCAGGTCGGCGATGACGGCGGGGTTCCGCGGATCGTCTTCGGGAATTCCCGCCTCAACCTTCCCCACCAGATCGGCTCCGACGTCGGCGGCCTTGGTGTAGATGCCTCCGCCAAGCTGGGCAAACAGCGCGACCAGCGATGCTCCGAAGCCGAAGCCCACAAGCTGATAGGGCACGGCTCTGGGATTCTCCAGTCCGCCGAAGAGAAGGAAGAGGATTCCGATGCCCAGCAGCGAGAGAGCCACGACAACCAGTCCGGTGACCGCGCCTCCACGCAGTGCCATCTGCAGGGCCTGGTTCAAACTGCTTCTGGCGGCTGAAGCGGTTCGGATGTTCGCGCGGATGGAGCAGTACATGCCGGTGTATCCGGCCAACGCAGAACAGACCGCACCCATCAGGAAGCTCAGGACCATCTTCAGGGCGTACGGAGCCGTCCGGTCCGACATGTGGTACCCGACAAAGAGCACTACGGCCAGAACGGCTGTGATGATGCCGATGGTACGGTACTGCCTCCTGAGAAAGGCCTCCGCACCTTCACGTATGGCGTTCGAGATCACCTGCATATCCGCCGTGCCTGTATCGGCGGCGATTACGGTTCGAGCCAGGGCAAAGGCGGCGACCAGCGCCAGTGCTCCGACGATAAGCGCGATCCAAAGCCACATCCGTCCGTCACTTCCATCTCCCGTGGCAGGTGTGTAAGGAACCTGCTCCTGAAACGCCATAGCCAAAAGGCTTACTGCATGCATGCAAAGGTCTCCTTGAATCAGCAAACTTCAACAGTTGAGGACTTTCCTGGGTTGCTCCGCAGAGCGGCCAATTAGAGCATGCGACCCCAAACAGGGTCAATGTACGGTCTGATGCGATCTTCGGGCCAGAGCCTGTTTGATAAACCAAAGTAATAGCACACTCAGCCGTCTGGACTGCGAGCATTTTCTTTTCTGCCGATCTGGAGAGCAGTCCCAGGATCGAGGTGCCCCCGTGTCTGCTTCCCCGCTGTCGCGTCTTATGTTTTGTGCCCTGCTCGCCTTCGGGTCGCGGCTGGAGGCTCAGGCTCCCTCTTCAGCGGCGACCGACGGTGTCGTCTCCGGGCGCTACCTGGTGGTCTATCAGGAGGGGAGTATACCTCCGGATGCGGACGTTCGAGCGCAGGCACTTGGCATGCGGCTGGTGCAGCGGCATCCACGACTCGGCATTGCCACGGTTCAAACGACGGCGCGCTCTCCACGCCCTCGGCTTGCAGGATCTTCTGCGCCAGCTGGCATGGAAGACGACCAGAGCGCCATGCGCCTTCTGGCCGCGCAGCCGGGAGTGAGATACGTTCTTCACGACAGGATCGTGACCGCTCACCGTCTACGCGTGCGGCCTGTCATCGATCCGGTCTTCTCTGTCGCCGTCGGCGCCGCGGCCTTTGACACCTACTACAACTCACCGCAGGGATGGGCGGTCCGCCAGGTGGGGGGCTACGGCGGAAACATTCCCGGAGGCCCGGTACATGGCCCGTGGGATACCACCCGGGGCAAAGGCGTGCGCATCGCCATTCTCGACAGCGGCGTTGATGCCTCTCATCCGGATATCGCACCGAATCTAGCCCTCAACCTCTCCGAAACCGATCGGGCCGAGATGTCCAGCATCTGCGATGACGGCTCGCCGCAGGACCAGGACGGGCACGGAACCTGGACGGCATCGCTGGCCGCTGCGGCGATCGGGCCGGGAACCGGAAAGACGGTGGGTGTGGCCCCGGCGGCGACACTGCTCAGCATCAAGGTATTGCAGCGAATGCCAGCCGCAGCCGGAGCCAGTAACGCGGCCCGCTGTAATGCCGGGGAGGCCAGCGGCCTGCTGAGCTGGGTGATCCAGGGAATCGACGACGCCATCGCCAACCACGCCGACTTCATCTCGATGTCGCTCGGCGCCAGGATCGATCTTTCCACAGGAGATGGCGCGGGGACGAAGGCGCTCTTCGACCAGATCACCTATGCGGCATCGCAGACCGGCGCTGTGCTGGTCGCCGCCGCGGGAAACGATGCCGCAAACCTCTCCGACCCGCGTTATATCGAGATTCCGGCTCAGTCGCGCGGTGTGCTGGCCGTCGTCGCTTCGACCAACCCGGCCTGCACGGAGAACACCAGTGCAGGATCGACCTGCGTCGCCGGTCCACCGTCGCTGGCGTATTACAGCAACTACGGAGCCCCCCTCAACGCCCTTGCCGCGCCCGGGGGCAGTTATCCTTCGGGGGGAGACATGGACGTTAGTGGATGGGTGCGGGGAGCCTGCAGCTCAGGGCTGACAGGCACGTCCTCCGGTATGCCCTCGGACTCCGGACACAGCTTCGGATGCTTCGATCTGGGCCATGCAGCCTATGTTCAGGCGATCGGGACCAGCGCATCCGCCCCTCTGGTGGCAGGAGCTGCGGCCTTACTACGCGCAGCTCATCCAGAGTGGAGCTCTACCACGATCGTCGACACACTGCGATCAACCGCGACTCCCGGCACCAGCCTGCTTCCCTTCCCACAGGCGAACGTAGCCGTAAGCTCTGCCCTGCCTTAGAGCGTTCCCTAGCCCTTCATCCGGTCCTTGACGCTTCGGGCAAGCTTCTCGATCTCCTCGGCCCGCTTGCTTACGTCGGCTGGAGAGAGTTTTTTCTCGTCCTGAACCTGCTGCTTGAGCGCACCGACCAGATCAACCAGCTTGTCCGTATCCGACTCCAGACGCTTCTGGCGCTCGCTGTTTCGCGAGCGGGCCTGCTGTTCGGCGATGCGTCCGCTCAGGATATCCGGAGGGCCATTCGGATCTGCTCCCATCGAAGGCGGCATTCCACCCATGGGAGGCATCGATCTGGAAGAGGATGGCGGCTGGATGGAAGGGAAAGAGCTTCCAGAGCTTCCTCCGCCCTGCTGTGGCCCCTGGCCAACGGCGAAGCCGGCGATCGTCAGGAAAATCCACATGCCGGTAAACCGCAGTCCCTTCATATGGCCTCCTTCTCCGCCTCTGCGCCGATTGCGTTCGACCGATGGGTTCCTGCATCCTGAGAGAAGAATCTTAGCGCGAAAGCGAGATGCCAGTATCATGCTCCATCTAGCCACAGCCCTGCAAGGAACATCGCCGGAAGAGCCGATCACCTACGTCATCACGCACGGCTGGCACCAGTACATCATTGACTTCGTTCGCGATAAGGCCCCGAAGCTTCTCGGCGTCCTGATCGTCGTTGCTATCCTGCACCGCATCGTTCGGTTCTTCGTCCAGCGGCTTCAGCAACGCGCAAGCACGCAGGTAGGTAACTTTCACCGGGCCGCGCAGTTACGCACCATGGCCTCGATCCTGCGCGCCACCTCCTACGGTGTCGTCAGCTTTCTGGCTTTTCTGCAGGTCCTCACCATCTTGAATATCCCTTACGAGCCGTTGCTAGCCTCGGCGGGAATCGTCGGTGTCGGCATCGGCCTGGGGGCGCAGTCCATCTTCAAGGACATGCTCAACGGAATCTTCATCCTGCTGGAAGACCAGTACAACGTCGGCGAGGTCGTCGTGATCGCCGGCCTTAAGGGGACGGTCGAGGATCTTTCTCTGCGCAGCACCAGGCTGCGCGATGGCGACGGCACCCTGTATATCATCCCCAACAGCCAGATCGCGACCGTCTCGAATCAGTCGCGCGACTATTCCATCGCGCAGCTTCCCGTCTCAGTGGATGCCAGCGCCAATCCCGACCGTGTCATGGCGCTTCTCCAGAAACTGGCCAATGAAGTCCGAAACGACTCGGCGTTCAAGGACGTCGTGATCTCCGATCCGGAAATTCTTGGTGTGAATGCGATTCAGGGACGCGAGATCATCTATCCCATCCACATCCGTGTGCGCGCCAACCAGCGCGACGGCGTGCTGCGCGAGCTTCGCCGCCGGATTATCCTGGCCTTCGAGAAGGATGGCATCCCGCTCGGCACCTCCACAAACATGCTGGTGATGCAGCAAAAGCCCGATCCGACGGCTCCGCCTGCCGCCCCGACTCTTGGCGGATAGAGTCCCTACAGACTCTGACTCAGTGCCGCCACCAGATCGTCCGCCGTCTTCACAGGAGGCAGACAGCCCTTATGGGTGCACACGACAGCGATGCTCTCCGATGCAGCGTCCTTCAGTCCTGGAAGATGCGGCAGCGTCTCGGCGAGTGCTGGGGGAAGACTGGCTAACTGATCCCGCCGCAGGCGAATCACGCTCTTGTTGACGGCATACCGTGCGAGCGCTGCAGCCTCAAGCTCGCGCGCCTGCTGATCGTCGCCGATCACGCAGACCTGCACCGTGCCCTGCACCATGCGCTGCAACGACAGGCCATAGCTTGCAGCGTAGAGACCGAAGTGTTCGACGATTCCGGCAAAGGTCTCGAGCGTCTCCAACGCCTTTGCCGCATAGTCGTCGCGTCCATTCAAGGCTTCGAGACGGAGCAGCAAAGCCGCCGCAACAGAGTTGCCCGATGGAGTTGGTGAATCCTGCAGCGGTTTCCTGCGGACCGACAACGCGCCCAGCTTTTTCTGGTCGCTGGCTTCCGCGTCGAAGAAGCCTCCGCCCACCTTGTCATAAAAGCGATCGATAAGGGTCTCGGCGATACTCTGTGCGGCATCGTAATAATATCGCTCGCCGGTAGCCTCCCACGCGCTCAGCGCGGCGTTCCCAAGGAAGCCATAGTCTTCGAGGGTTCCTGCAACACGCGCGCTCGAACCGCCTTCACCGTAGCTGACGACATGCGCTAAACCGCGTCTCTCATCCCACGCCTCCGCGAGCACGCGGTCCAGTGACTTCAACGCGAACTCGCGAGCCTCAGGCAGATTCAATACCCTTCCCGCCTCGAGATAGGCGGAGATGCACATCCCGTTCCACCCGACATACACCGTCTTGTCGATGTACGGAGTTGACCGCTCCAGACGCGCGGCATACAACTTCGTCTTTGCAGAGGCCAGCAGATCCTTCGCCACGTCGAACCCGATGTTGTTCGCCCTTGCAATGTTTTCAATGGCCGTGCGGACGTGAAGGACGTTCTTCTCCGGATTGTGGTGCATGTCCCCAATCTCGCCGATGTCGTAGAACGGGCCTGCCACCGCAAACTCCTCCGGGGTCAGTACGGCGATGGCCTCATCGCGGGTCCAGGTGAAGTAATCGCCATCGTCATCGAGAGAAAAATCGGCGTCCTGCGAGGAGTAGAAGCCACCGCGCTCGCGATCGCTCAGCCACTCGTCCATCCAGCGGAGAATCTCTTTGGCTACGCGCGCGCACTCCGGTTCAACGAAGCTCTGGTATGCGTGAACGTAGTTCTTCAGCAGCTCGCTGTTGTCATACGCCATCTTTTCAAAGTGCGGAACCACCCAGCGGTCGTCGACCGAGTAGCGATGAAATCCTCCAGCCAGATGATCGTAGATCCCTCCGCGCGACATCTTTTCCAGCGTGACCATGGCGACCGTCTTCGCCTTGTCTGCCATGTCGGGAGAGGCCAGCGTAGAGGACCGGGAAGCGAGATCGAGAAGAAGATCGATCGCCCCGGAATTCGGAAACTTTGGTTGCGAACCGAAGCCTCCCGAACGCGCGTCGAACTGCTTGATCGCCGCGTCGGCGACCTTCGCCACCAGCTCCGGCCCAGGATTGGCCGCGCTGCCCATAAACGACTCGTTGTGTTCGATGGCGGCGATAACGCTGCCCGCCGAATCGTTCACCTCGTCACGCTTCTGCTGGAAGGCTTCAGCCATCGTCAGGAGAACACGCGGAAAACCGGGACGTCCGTGGCGATCTTCAGGCGGAAAGTAGGTGCCGCCAAAGAAGGGCTTCCCGTCGGGCGTAAGGAACGCCGTGAGCGGCCAGCCTCCCTGACCGCTCACGGCCGAGACTGCCGCCTGATACCGGGAGTCCACATCGGGTCGCTCATCCCGATCCACCTTCACCGCCACAAAATGTTCGTTGATCAGCTTTGCGGTGTCGGGGTTTTCGTAGGACTCGCGATCCATGACATGGCACCAGTGACACCACACCGCGCCGATATCCAGCAGGACAGGTTTATCCTCCGCGCGAGCACGCTCGAACGCCTCTTCGCCCCACTCGTGCCATTTCACCGGCTGATGCATTGCGGATCGCAGGTACGCCGAAGCTGCATTTACAAGGGCGTTTTCCGAGGCGGTCTTCTGTCCTTCACTCATTGCTCTAGTGTAGTTCAGGCATGCAGACTTATCAGCGAAGCCAGGTCAAAAGCAAAGAGCCCGAACAATGTCCGGGCTCTTTCTTTTGATTCGCTCAGCTTATTGTGGCGGAGCAGGAGTAGGAGTCGTCGAGATCGGCTTCGGAGTCTCGGGCGCCTTCGGAGCCGTGAGTCCCGGGATGGCCGGAGGATGCGAGATATTGCCAGTCGCAGCGTCAACAATATTGACGTTGTACTTATCCAGCAGGTTCGAGAGCAGCTGGCCGAGTGCCACGCGGTCTTTTGCATAGGCTGCCGTAGA
>DATHJA010000319.1:0-7493 GCA_035316475.1 Edaphobacter sp.
GGCTCCGGCCATGAAGATGTCGCGCTGCTTAGCCATCTCCTCGGGGTTCTTCTTGCCCATGGCGCGACGCAGAAGATCGGCTCCGCCGAGCGAGTAGCCGCCGATGGCGGAGCTGATCTGCATGACCTGCTCCTGATAGACGATGACGCCGAGGGTCTCTTTCAGGATGGGCTCGAGGTCAGGGAACATGTATTCGACGGCGCGGCGGCCCCACTTGCGCTCGATGAAGTCGTCGATCATGCCGCCCTGGATTGGCCCTGGGCGATAGAGCGCGTTGAGAGCGGTGAGGTCCTCGACCGTGGTGGGCTTGTAACGACGCAGCACGTCACGCATGCCGCCGGATTCAAACTGGAAGACGCCCGAGGTGAGAGCGCGATGGAAGACCTGCTCGTAGGTCTTGGCGTCGTCGAGCGCCACCTTGGCCATGTCCAGCTCTTCGCCGGTCGTCTGCTTGATCAGCTTCAGACAGTCGTCGATGACGGTCAGAGTCGTCAGCCCAAGAAAGTCCATCTTGAGCAGGCCCATCTTCTCGACGGCC
Source organism: Edaphobacter sp. (assembly GCA_035316475.1). Classification (GTDB taxonomy): domain Bacteria; phylum Acidobacteriota; class Terriglobia; order Terriglobales; family Acidobacteriaceae; genus Edaphobacter. Next base: position 539 of record DATHJA010000319.1, read on the forward strand.
TTCATGTCGTAGGCGGTGACGGTGGCCTCGTCCTTGGTGCGCGTGACGGGGACCAGCTCGGTGAGCGGCTTGGGGGCGATAACGACGCCCGCAGCGTGAACTCCTGCGCCGCGTACCAGCCCTTCCAGACGCATCGCCGTATCGATCAGCTCTTTAATCTTCGGGTCGCTGTCGTAGGCCGCCGTCAACGGGCCGTTGTCCTTCAAAGCCGCATCGATGGTGATCCCGATGGTCGTCGGAATCATCTTGGCGATACGGTCGACCTCTCCATAGGGAATCTCGAGTGCGCGGCCTACGTCCTTGATCGCAGCCTTGGCTGCCATAGTGTTGAAGGTGATGATCTGCGCGACCTGGTCATTGCCGTACTTGCGCTTGACGTACTCGATCACCTCGCCGCGGCGGTTCATGCAGAAGTCAATGTCGATATCGGGCATGGAGACGCGTTCAGGGTTGAGAAAGCGCTCGAAGAGCAGTTCGTTCTGCAGCGGGTCAATGTCTGTGATCTCCATCACGTAGGCGACCAGCGACCCGGCGGCCGATCCACGGCCCGGGCCTACGGGGATTCCCTTCTCCTTGGCGTAACGGATAAAGTCCCACACAATCATGAAATAGCCGGGAAACTTCATCTGCTTGATGCAGTCCAGCTCGCGGTTCAGGCGCTCTTCGTAGTCGGCGATGGACTTTCGGAGCAGGCCGTTGGCGCGGAGATGGGCGATGTTAGTGTCGAGGCGCTTGCGCAGGCCCTCGCGGCAGACCTGCTCGAAGTAGCTCTCGAGGGTGTAGCCGTCGGGGACGGGAAACTCGGGGAATGGGTTGTCGACCGCGCTCAGCTTCAGGTTGCAGCGGTCGATGAACTGCATCGTGCGCGTGCATACCTCGGGGTTATCGGCAAAGAGGCGATGCATCTCGTCCGCCGACTTGATGTAGAACTCCTCAGTATCGAACTTGAAGCGGTTGGGATCGTTCATGCTGCCCGCGGTCTGCACGCAGAGCAGGATCTCGTGGGCTCGCGAGTCGTCGCTGGCGACATAGTGGCTGTCGTTGGTCGCAATGAGAGGGATCCCCAACTCCTTCTCCATGCGATACAGCGCCTCGCGCACAGGCTTATCAGGCTCGAGGCCGTGGTCCTGCACTTCAAGGAAGAAGTTCCCCTTCCCGAACATGTCCTCGAAGCGTCCTGCACTCTTTTTTGCCTCCTCATACTTCCCTGCCATCAGGTGCTGGTTCAGTTCTCCGGCGAGACAGCCGGAGAAGGCGATGAGCCCCTTGGTGTGGTGCGAGAGGAAGTCTTTCGAGACGCGGGGCTTGCGATAGAAGCCGTGCAGCGCGGCCTCGCTGGTCAGGCGCACCAGATTGCGATAGCCCTCTTCGTTTTCGGCGAGGACCAGGAAGTGGTTGTAGCCACCGGACATCTCGCGATGGTCTTCGGTCTCCGAAATGTAGAGCTCGCAGCCGAGGATAGGTTTGAGGTTCTTCTTCTTCATGGCGTCGAAGAAGTGCACCGCGCCGTAGATGTTGCCATGGTCGGTCATGGCCGCTGCGGTCTGGCCTATTTTGTTCAAGTGCGCAGCAAGCTTGTCAACGTCGCAGGCACCGTCAAGCAGAGAGTAGTCGGTGTGCAGATGAAGGTGGGTGAACTCAGCGGCCATGGCTTTATGTTAAGCCCGCAATGAGTGAGGAAAACGCGTCTCTAATTCAGGCGTATCAGCATAGGTTCGCTGTCAGCCGGCGAGGCTGGCCGCCAGATCGTAGTAGAGATCGACCGCCTCCAACAGCTCTTTTTTGGCGATCTTCTCGTCAGGAGTGTGCGCGACATGGATCGATCCGGGTCCCAGCAGGAAGGGTTCGCCCCACGCCGTCAGCGAGGGGATGTCCGTCGTGAATTTCGCGACCATGGTGGGAAGGTCGCCAACCTTACGCATGCGGACGAAAGGAAGGTCGAGCGAGAAGGTAACGTCAGCGCGGTCTCCAACGGCCTTCAGGATGCTCTGGCGAATCTCCTCCGACGGTCCCACCAGCCGGATGAGAAGGTGCGCCTCCGCGGCATCAGCGATCACGTTCGGCGCCCGGCCTCCATTGAGGAGCCCGATGTTCAGGGTCGACGGACCGATCTCAGGCTCCACCGGCAGCGGCATCGCCAGCACATCGTGCAGCGCCTCCACCATCTTGTTGATGGCCGACTCGCCAAGCTCGGGATACGCCGAATGCGCCATCTTTCCCTTCGCTCGAATCTCCACGCGCAGGGCTCCCTTCGATGCAAGGGCGAGACGGTTGTCCGTAGGCTCGCCGTTGATCAGGAACTTCGATCCCCTGGGATGGAGGTTGGCCTCCCTCGCTCCGGCCGAATCGCGCTCCTCGCCGACGACGAACAACAGCCCGACCTTCACGCCTGCCTCGCGTAGCCGGTCTGCAGCAGCCACCTGCGCGGCGATGATCCCCTTCGCGTCGCACGATCCCCGGCCGTAGAGAAACTCGTCGTCCTCTCTTGAGCCGAAGTACGGTGGCACGGTATCCATGTGCGTCGACAAAACCACATCCGGCGTTACACCGGGCAGCGCGGCGTAGACGTTGAACCTTTCGCCCTCGCCCGCACCGGGAGTCAGAGTATGGTCCGGCTGCTCGACCGGTGTGCGCTCCACCTTATACCGCTGCCCCTCAAGATACTCATGCAGGAAGACGCCTACCAGACCTTCGTGGTAGGTCGTGGAGTCGATATCGACAAGCTGCCGGGTAAGCTGAATCGGGTCAACGGGCATATAGCTCCAGCATACGATACTGAGCAGATCGCGCTCGGTACACTAGAGACGATGAGCAACGATGCCTCTTCCTCCACGGCTCCGGTTATCCGGTCCATCGACGATCTTCGCGGCTCCGCCGGCAAGCTGGAAGCGGTGCTGAACGGCGGGCGCGACGACGCTCGCTATGCCGCGCTTGTCTGCCATCCGCATCCGTTGGGCGGAGGCACCATGCACAACAAGGTGGTCTACCACGCCATGAAGGTCTTCTCCGGGCTTGGCCTTCCCGTGCTGCGATTCAACTTTCGCGGCGTGGGTCTGAGCGAGGGAGTCCATGACCATGGTCGTGGTGAGATCGACGATGCGCGGGTGGCGCTCGACTGGCTGGACTCCATGCTGCAGCTTCCCATCCTGCTGGCCGGCTTCTCGTTCGGCTCGTTCATTGGTCTCAGCGCTGGCTGCGGCGACCCGCGCGTCAAGGGGCTCGTCGGGCTTGGGGTTCCCTATCGAGCCGAAGGGCGCAGTTACACCTACGAGTTCCTCGAGCACTGCACCCAGCCGAAGCTCTTCGTCAGTGGAACGGAAGATCAGTTCGGCCCGAAGGAGCAAGTCGAGCCGATGCTCGAGCAGGCCGCGGAACCGAAGGAGATTGTGTGGATCGAAGGCGCGGAACACTTCTTTCAGGGAACGCCCAGCTCTCCTGGCGCGAAGCTGAACCAGATGCAGGATGCCCTGCGTCCTTGGTTAAAGCAGAACTTCCATCTGGAAGAGACCGTCTAGCTCGAAGCCGGAGGTCCGGAGAGCCAATCCCTGATTGCTCCATTGCAGGCGTCGGGCATCTCTTCGAATGGGATGTGTCCTACTCCGGGTAGCACGACGAGGCTTGACTGCCGCAGCCGCCTCTGCAGCTCGTTGGCAGAAGCGAGCCCTACCGTGCGGTCGCGGTCGCCCCAGATCAGCAGTGTTGGCTTCTCTGCCAGATTCCCCAGCGCCTCGCGCAGGCGGCGCATATCCGAGGACCATCCTCGAACGATGCTCAGCACGTGGTCGATCGTTCCCGGAACACGCAGCCCGTCCGTATATCCGGCCAGCGAGTCCCTGGCGACGCGCGCCGGATTGCCGTACATGCGGCTGAGAGCCACCGCCTTCAGGCTTCGCGGCAGCCATGGAATCTGCCTCGCCAGCCACATCCCCACCGTCGTTTGGTAGAAGCCGATCAGTTGCCGGCCCAGGTCGCAGAACGGATTCGCCGGAGCGAACAGCACCAGCGTCCGAACCCGCCGCGGATGCCGCGCTGCCAGCATCATGGCGACTGCGCCTCCGTGCGAATGACCCGCGATATCGGCAACCTTCAAACCAAGCGCATCCATGCACGCCGCAATGCGGTCTGCCGTCGCCTCCAGGCTCGAGTCGAGCCCGGGAACGCGGTCCGACTCTCCCATATTCAACAGATCCACCGCGTAGACGTTTGCGTACTGAGCGAGGAAGCGAATGTTCCGGCGCCAGTTCTTCACCGACCCCACCAAACCATGCAGTAAAAGAAGAGGCCGGCCCGCGCCTGCGCGGCAGTAGTGGAGCCGTGCCCCACCCACCGTGACGTAGCCCTCTTCGATCTCCACGCGCTCTTCCATCGACTGCAACATCGCCACTCTTCCACCCCAAAAGTTTTATGTTACAGGATTATTAATTAAACTGTGCTGCATTTTTGTGGCATTCTTCCGTCACATACAAAGATGGTTCGTTACAGTCTCCTATAGTGGTCTGACTTTAAAACGCGTTTCTATCTCTAATTTGCAAAAAGGGTTATGATTTTTCATAGGAATAGTTCCTCTATGGGGATTAAACCCTAGCTGTTCTTGAGCTCCGGTTTGGAACCTGATGTGCTTGCATTCGTTTATAAGTCCATGAAAGACGCCGCCCAAACGCGTATTCTGGCTGTCGCGCTTGCCGTCGCGACACTGGCGGCGTGCGTCCTGGCACTGATCAATCTGCAGCGTGAGAACGGCTACGAGATCCCCACCGATGGCGTGACCTGGGTCGAGACTACGGGGGGAATGCGCGCGCAGTATGTTCCCTCGGACTCTCCCGGCGATCGCGCCGGGGTCCGCACCGGAGATATCCTCGTCGGCATCAACGACCATCCGGTCGACCGCACCTCCTCGCTGATGCACCAGATGTTCCGCAGCGGAATCTGGGCACACGCGACCTATTCGATCCTTCGTCCGGTCGCGCACAGCTCCGATCTGAAGAACGCGGCCAGGCTCGATATTCAGGTGATCCTCGTCCCGATGGATCGCTCCATCAACCAGGGCCTGCGCTTCATCGCCCTGGTCTATCTCTCAATCGGCCTCTACGTTCTCTTCCGGCGCTGGACCGCGCCGAAGTCAACACACTTCTACGTCTTCTGTCTGGTCTCCTTCGTCCTGTACTCGTTCAAGTACACCACCGAGCTGGACACCTTCGACTGGATCATCTATTGGGGCAACATCGCCGCCGGGGCCCTGCAGCCCGCTCTGTTCCTGCACTTCGCTGTCAACTTCTCCGACGACTACAAGCAGCCGGAGAGCAGGCGCCGACGCCGTCTGCTGGGCTCGGTGCTCTACCTTCCCGGCATCTTCCTGATCGGCTTGCAGTGCTGGGCAATCCTCTACTGGTCGGCGACCGGAGTGCTTCGCCACCGGCTGGACCAGATCTCGGTCGCTTATCTTGCGCTCTACTACGTCACAGCTGCATTCGTCTTCCGTATCCGGTATCGCAAGGCGGAGACCGCGCTTGAGCGGCAACAGCTCAAGTGGCTGACGCGTGGAACGCTGCTTGCGATTGCTCCGTTCACACTGATCTACGCCATCCCATACCTGGCCGACATTCACGTTCCCAGCCTGCTCACCAAGCTCGCGGGACTCTCGCTGGTCTTCCTTCCCCTGACGTTCAGCTGGGCCATCGTGCGCTACCGGCTGATGGACGTCGATCTGATCTTCAAGCGCGGCGTCACCTACACGCTGGCCACGGCTGCGCTGGTAGGGCTCTACTTCGCCGTGGTCGCGGTCACCGCCGAGATGGTTCACGCACGGCTGCCGAGCCTGCGGACCTGGGGCCTGCTGCTGGCCATCATCATTACCGGCCTGATCTTCGATCCACTGAAGCGGGCAATCCAGGCCCGCGTCGACCGCATGTTCGATCAGCGGAGGTTTGACTACCGCGAAACCCTGGTCGACTTCGGTCGCGGACTCAACTCGCAGACCGACCTGCGCACACTGCTGAACTCGATCGTCGAGCAGCTTCCGCAGGCACTCCTGGTGACCCGCGTCGCCGTCTTTCTTGCGTCGGAGAGCGAGATCAACCGCAGTAGCCAGCACTTCGATCTCGCCGCCTCGCACGGACTTACGAACCTCTCTCCTGCGGAGATGAAGTCGCTGGACGTCAGCTTCCTCGACTTCGATGGCCCGGAGGCCAACAACCATCTCTTTCTCGAGAATCCCCAACAGGTGCTTCGCCTGCCCGAGCTTGAGCGGCTGACCGCCGCACGGCTGGATCTGAACTACTACGTCCCCTGCCGGGTGGCCAACCGCGAGGGCTATGGGACCCGCACGGTCGCGGTGATCGGAGTCGGCCGCACCAACGATGGCGACTTCCTCTCCAGCGAGGAGATGGAGGTGCTCGAATCGCTGGCCGCCTACATCGGCATCGCCATCCAGAATGCGCAGCTCTACCGCAGGCTCGAACAGAAGATCACGGACTTCGAGCGCCTGAAGGAGTTCAACGAGAATATCGTCGAGTCGATCAACATCGGCATTCTCGCCGTCGATCTCGACGACCGCGTGGAGAGCTGGAACGCGCAGATGGAGGTGCTCTTCGCCAGGCCGCGCTCTACCGCTCTGCGTCAGCCCATCTCCGATCTCTTCCCTGCCGACTTCGTCGCCCGCTTCAACTCTATCCGCGACGAGCAGGGCACCCACACGCTCTACAAATTCCGCCTCGCGCTTCCCTCCGGAGAATCGCGCGTGGCCAACATCGCCATCGCTCCTCTGGTGACGAAGAACTTCATTACCATCGGCCGGATCATCCTGGTCGACGACATTACCGACCGCATCCAGATGGAGGCGCAGCTCACGCAGTCGGAGAAGCTCTCCTCCATTGGCCTTCTGGCCGCAGGCGTCGCCCACGAGGTGAATACGCCGTTGGCCGTCATCTCCAGCTACGCGCAGATGCTCACCAAGCAC
>DATHJA010000320.1:0-3734 GCA_035316475.1 Edaphobacter sp.
ACCGTGATCGACATCGACGATAAAAAGTATCAGACCATCGACGGCTTCGGATTCGCCCTCACCGGTGGCAGTGCGCAGCTGATCGAGCACATGGATGCGGAGCCTCGCGCGGCTCTGCTCAAGCAGCTCTTCTCTACGGAAGGTGATGGCATTGGAGTCAGCTACCTGCGCGTGAGCGTCGGCGCCTCCGACATGAACGATCATGTCTACTTCTACAATGATCTTCCTGAAGGCCAGACGGACCCGAAGATGGAAAAGTTCTCGATTGAGCCGGATCGCGCCGATGTAATCCCGGTCCTCAAGCAAATTCTGGCCATCAACCCGAAGATCAAGATCCTCGCCTCGCCATGGTCGGCGCCGCTGTGGATGAAGACCACAGGTGTCGCCCGGGGCGGCGTGCTCAAGCCGGAGTACTTCGAGGCTTATGCCACCTACTTCGTGAAGTACGTCCAGGCCATGAAGGCCGAGGGCATTAGCATCGACACCCTGACCGTGCAGAACGAGCCTCTGAACGAGAAGAACACGCCCAGCATGCTGATGCTCGAGTCCGAGCTGGGTGACTTCATCGAGAACAATCTCGGGCCTGCCTTCCAGAAGGCTGGAATCAAGACCAAGATCGTGCTCTACGATCACAACCTCGATCACCCCTCCTACCCACTCTCGATCCTCAAGGACCCGAAGGCCAACAAATATATCGACGGCACTGGCTTCCACTTGTACGGAGGAACAGTGGCTGCCTTCGATCAGGTCCATGATGCCTTTCCGAAGAAGAACCTCTACTTCACAGAGCAGTCGATCTCCGACCACCACGAGGGCGCACCGTTGAATGTGGCCAAGCCAGTTGCGTGGGTCGTCATCGGCGCAACCCGCCACTGGAGCAAAAACGTCCTGCTGTGGAATCTCGCTGCCGACCCGCAGTTTGGCCCGCATACCAACGACGGTGGCTGCACCGGATGCCAGGGAGCCATTACCATCGATGGCAGCAACGTAAAGCTCAACCTCGCCTACTACACGATTGCTCACGCCTCGAAGTTTGTGCCCGATGGCTCCGTCCGCATCGGCTCCAGCAATGCGGATGCGGTTCCGAACGTTGCTTTCACGACCCCGGAAGGGAAGACGGTCCTGATCGTCGCCAACAACAGCGCCTCTGACCGCAGCTTCGATGTTCGTTTCCGCGGCAAGACGTTCAAGAGCTCGCTGGTGGCCGGTTCAGTCGCTACCTTCGTCTGGTAACGGCAGTTCAACATAGCACAGGAGATGAGAGTGAATCGCTGGTTAGGCAGAATCGCAGTCCTTGCAGTCATGGGTGTTGCAGTTCCCCTCTGGGCATCGAGCTCGTACTATCCGTTGCGTCCCGACGATGCAAAGGCCGTCTACCTTACTCGCGGCGAAGGCCGCCTGCACGGCGACGGCGCAGGTGATGATACCGATGCGATCCAGCAGGCCGTCGACAAGGTGCAGGAGACGACGGGGCAAGGGATCGTCTTCGTCCCCGAGGGGCGCTACCGTCTGTCGAAGACCGTCTTCGTCTGGCCGGGAATCCGGCTGATCGGCTATGGCGCAAACCGTCCGGTCTTCGTGCTGGGCAAGAACACGCCCGGCTATCAGGACGGGATTGGTTACATGGTGATGTTCACCGGCAACCGTCCTCCCGCGAATGGAGAGCTTCCGCGCAGGCAGGGCAGGCTGTCGCCGCCGATTCCCGGCATCGTTCCTTCGAATCCGAGGATCGCCGATGCGAACCCGGGAACTTTTTATTCCGCAATGAGCAACATCGACTTTGAGATCGAAGACGGCAATCCGGCTGCAGTCGGAATCCGTCTTCACTTCGCACAGCACTGCTATCTCGCGCACATGGACTTCCACATCGGTTCTGGCCTCTCTGCCCTGCATGACGTGGGCAATGAAGCCGAGGACCTTCACTTCTACGGCGGTCAGTACGGCATCATGACGCGCAAGCCCTCGCCGGGATGGCAGTTCACTCTGCTCGATTCGACCTTCGAGGGGCAGAGCAAGGCGGCCATCAAGGAGCACGAGGCTGGTCTTACGCTGATCCGCGTGCAGATCCGCCACACTCCGACAGCCATCTCCATCGATCCGGAGTACTCCGAGGAGCTGTGGGTGAAGGACTCCCGCTTCGAAGACATCAGCGGCCCCGCCGTCATCGTCAGCAACGAGCATGGCCTGCGCACCGAGATCAACCTCGAAGACGTCATCTGCAGGAACGTCCCTGTCTTCGCTCAGCTTCGCGAGAGCGGAACGTCGCTCCCCGGTCGCGGAGAGATGTATCGGGTCAACGCGATGACGCATGGGCTGACCTTCGCTTCGCCCACTGCGAAGGGAGAGGTGAAGACGCACCTCGATATCTCCTCGCTCAAGTCGATGCCGGAGCCTGTAGCCTCCGACATCCCTGCTCTGCCTGCGCAGAGCACATGGGTCAACCTGAAAACCCTCGGAGCGAAGGGCGATGGAACGACCGACGACACGGCGGCGATCCGTCAGGCGATCGCATCGCATCGCACGATCTATATTCCGACGGGCCGTTACATCGTGACCGACACCATCACATTGCGTCCGGATACGGTGCTGATCGGGCTGCATCCATCTACAACGCAGTTCGATATTCCGGACTCGACGCCTGCCTTCCAGGGACCGGGCTCGCCGAAGCCGCTGCTCGAGGCTCCGAAGGGCGGCACGAACATCGTGACCGGAATCGGGCTCTACACCAACGGCATCAACGGCCGCGCCGTGGGAGCGAAGTGGATGGCGGGCAAGGACTCGCTGATGGACGATGTCCGCTTTTTGGCCGGGCATGGCACGTCGATCCCCGGGATGTCTCCGATCTATAACAACACCCACACCGCCGATACCGACCTCAACCGCCGGTGGGACAGCCAGTATCCAAGCTTGTGGGTGACCGACGGCGGCGGCGGAACCTTCGCCAACATCTGGACGCCGAGCACCTTTGCGCAGGCGGGGATGCTGATCTCGAACACCACGACCGAGGGCAGGGTTTACGAGCTCTCGAGCGAACACCACGTCCGCAACGAGGTGAAGCTGAGCCACGTCTCCAACTGGAAGATCTACGCTCTGCAAACCGAAGAGGAGCGCGGTGAGGGGCCGTTCTGCCTTCCGCTGTCGATTGAGCACTCCAGCAACATTACGGTTGCCAACTATCACAGCTACCGCGTGGTCAGCAGCTACCAGCCGTTCCTGAATGCGATCTACGTGGCGGACTCGCACGACATCCGGCTGCGGAACATCCATGTCTACGGCGACAACAAGGTCTCCTTCGACAACGCGGTCGTCGTGGACGCGGGCGGCCAGCAGGTGGTGCGGAACCGCGAGTTTGCCGCGATGACGATCGACACCTCTCAGAAGGACAGCAAAGCTGCGTCGAAGGCCTCGCCGGTGCTCGCTCCGGGCGCGAAGGTGGAGCGGCTGACGAGCGGCTTCTACAACATCTCGGGCGCTGCGGTCGATCCGTCAGGTCAGCTCTATTTCGTCGACGCTCACTGGCAGCGCATCTATCGCTGGCTGCCGGAGGAGAAGAGGGCAGCGATCGTGCGTGACAGTCCGCTCGATCCGGTGCAGCTTGCCTTCGACAAGGCCGGGGACCTGATGGTCGTCTCCTACGGTGGCACAGGAACGGTGTACAGCTTCAAGCCGGACGCTCTGGACGAAGAGGTCACGCTGCTGAAGCCCGAGAAGGCCGAGCCGCGCGCGGGGATGAC
>DATHJA010000321.1:0-4712 GCA_035316475.1 Edaphobacter sp.
GCGGAGTCGCTGCGAGCCTCTGCGACGATTCGACCGCGCCAGTCGCTCACCGTCAGCAATCCCTTCTTTGCCGAACGCACTATGCTGAACCCGTTCTCTACCCCTCGCATCACCGCGATATGCCCGTGCCATGCATTGTCGATGACAAAATCCCACCCCGGGACCAGCAACACTCCCGCTCCTGCCTCTCCATAGCTGCGCGCAGGACGCCCAAAGTCCATATCCTTGCAGATCGCAACTCCGAGTATCATGTGCTGCCGCGACATCATCGTCAGGGACGTCCCCGGTTCCAGGTCCGACTCAAACGGAGGCAGCATATGCTGCTTGTCGTAGCTCGCCACCTGCACATGGGGAGCGTAGACACGAGCTTCGTTGTATTTCAACGGCGAAGCCACGCGCACCACGCCTGCAATAATCGCCGTGCCCGTCTTGTCTGCTGTCGCCTGCAGCACGGCATCCATCGGACTGGTATCCGCATTGAGGACCACACCGAGCTTCTCCGGCAACACAATCGCCTGCGCCCCTTGTGACGCAAGGCCTTCTATTGCTGCAGCGTAATCATGAAAAAGCCGCTCTGTCGGCGCTCCCGGCTCCGAAGGAACCAGATTGCCACGCTCATCCGACGAGATCAGCCCCACACGGATCGTCTTCCCTTGCGGAGCGGCCAGTCGTATCGCACCAAAGACCAGCACCACGACAGTCACCATCACGCCCGTACTTACAACGCGGATGGCTCGTTGGCGTTCTTTGGACCCCAGCTGTTGTTCTTTGGACCATAGATGGATCCCAATCACAATCGCACTCTGCACAAACAGTAGGAGGAAGCTCATGCCCCACGGTCCGGTAATCGAGGCCAGTTGCAGGAACGGAAGAAATCTCAGCTGCGTGTACGCGAGGCTTCCCGCAGTTCCATGCGGGGTCATAAAGTTTCGCGCAAATTCCAGAGAGACCCACGCCGCCGGCAGCGCTACCAGCGCACTCCATACCGCCCCGCGAAGAACCAGCGCACGGAACAGCAAAACCGCTCCCGCAAAGATCACCGCGATCGTCATGTAGATACTCAGCCACACCACTACCGGAGCGCCCAGCGCATAATGCAGATACTGCAGCATGTTCAGTCCGCCCAGCAGCATCGACAGCGCCGACACAAGCGCCGCCGCCCACCACGGGCTGCGCAGCGCAAACCAGAGCACCGGAAGCATCGCAAACCACATGCATGGCCAAAGCGGATCCAGCCCGTTGCCAAACCACAGCAGCACTGCCGTCGAAGCAACCGCAATTGCTCCCGCACCCGCCAGTCGATAGCTACTTGTTGCGAATCCCATGGATATACCTCTCGAACGATCTTTTACAAAAGCTGCGAAACTGAGCGGGCGAAACTGCCATACGCCCGCCGACATAGAGCATGATGAGCCCCTGAAGCAGAGCACCCATCTCGAAGGCGATCTCCCAGACGTCGTCCTCGCGCAGGTGGCCGGAGTCCATGCCCTCCTTCAACACCCGAACCGTTGGCCCGGCTGTGGGCGAGCGGCCGGCCCTGAAGTCCTGGGGATACTGCCGCGCTCCCTCGCGCGGCTTCAGGAACATCAGCTCGAACAGCCGTGGATGCTCCAGTCCGTAATCGACGAAGATGTGCATCAGTTTCTCGAGCTTTTCCTCGGTCCCGCCCTTGAGTGGTGCCTCTTCCAACCGCGACGCCAGCTCTGCGAACCCTTCATTCGCCAGCACATTCAGCAGACCGGCGTGGTTCGGGTAGTGTCGGTAAACCGCCATCGCGGTAATTCCCACGGCCTCGGCCACACGGCGCATCGTCACCGCGTCCGAGCCCTCCCGATCCAGCAACCGGCGGGCCGCCAGGCGAATCTTCTCCGAGGTTGGCTTGCCACTCACGTATACGATGTATACCATAGCGAGTGTACGGCGTATACATTTGTGACGAAATTTATATCTCAACACCCTCACGGTCTTACTGCGAGATTGGGAGATAAGAAATCTGTCCCTCTAAGGCTCTTCCTCGATCTCCGGCTCTTCGGCCTCATCCACCTCAACATCCCACTCGCGAAGCACCTTGAAGATCGCGCCGGAGGAGAACCCCGCCCGCATCAGTCTTCCCATTACCCGAGCCGCCTGCTTCTTCGCATCCTCACCTTCAGGACGCTTCATTCGCTTGCGCGCAATGTACTCCCGCGCCAGCGCGACCTCGTCCACATCGTCATATGCTTTCGACAGCGTCGAAGCAATCAGCTCTTTGTGAACACCCTTCTGCACCAGGTCCTGCTGCACGCGCCTGCGGCCAAACTTCTCGTTCTCCTTGCGCAGCCGTGTGTAGTCCGCGGCAAAACGCGTATCGCTCAGGTAGTTCAGATCCTTCAACCGCGCAACCACGCGATCCATTGCACGCTCGCCGGCCTCACCCTCTTCCGCGCGCGTTCGCATCAGCCGCTTCAGATCCCGCACCGTGCGCATCTTTCGCGCCAGCGCGCCGACAGCATATTCGAACAGGGCCGCCTCTGCCAGAGGCTCCCGTTTCTTCTTCGGTTTCGCAAACGCCATCACTGCGTGCTCGTTGTCGAGTAGGTATTCGACCGCGTCCACCGGTCGCACCATTCGCCGACCTCGTCATACCAGCGTTGGGAGTTCTGCGGTTTCAGAACCCAGTGTCCCTCATCGGGGAAGTAGAGCATCCGTGACGGCACACCCAGCCTTTGCAAGGCCGTAAACAACTGCAGGCCCTCGCTCACATCCAGCCTATAGTCCCGCTGGCCGTGAATCACCAGCGTAGGAGTCTTCGCGTTTTTAATCGACAACAGCGGTGACCATCTCCGGAACGGATCCGCAGCCACAGACCGGTCCGAGTATCTCCACGGCTGCCCCGGCTCCTTGTCTCCCGGCTCGCGGAACTCCCACTCGTTGAACCACAGCTCCTCGGTCGTCCCATAAGCGCTCTGCGGGTTGAACATTCCATCGTGCGTCACAATACACGCGAAGCGGTTCGTATGAGTCAGGATCCAATTGGCCATGTAGCCCCCATAGCTCCCGCCCAGCGCGCACTCGCGCGTCTTGTCGACGAAGCTATAGTGCTGCTCCACGTAGTCCAGTCCCTTCATCAGGTCGACATAGGGTTTGCCACCCCAGTCTCCATTCACACCGTCAACAAACGCCTGCCCATACCCCGTCGATCCTCGCGGATTGATCATCACCACGACGTATCCACTGGCCGCCATCAGCTCCGGGTTCCAGCGGTAGCTCCACGCATCGCCCCACGCCCCTTGCGGTCCACCGTGGATCAGAAACTTCATCGGATACTTCTTCGTCTCATCAAACCCCGGCGGCCGCAGCAGGAAACCCTGCACCGTCGTACTCTCCGCCCCCGGAAACATGAAGCTCTCCATTCGCGGCAGGTCGAGCTGACTCAGCAGCGCGTCATTGCCATGCGTCAGCCGCACCACCGGAGCTCCGCCCCTGCCCTCCGCATCTAGTGGAATCGCCGAGATCGCCGCCGGGCTCCGCACCGTCATCATCGAGGTCACAATCGTCCGCCCGTCCGGAGCCACCTGCAGCTCGCCATACTCCGCCTTGTTGGCAATCGCCGTCGCCTCCGGCAGGTCCACCTGGACCGACAACACGTTCGCCTCGCCCATCTCCCCGCTGACAAAGTAGATCGTCTTCGAGTCTCGTCCCCACGCAAACTCATCCACCCAGCGGTCGAACCGCGGCAGCAGCTCCCGTATCGGCTCCGCGCTCACCGGCTTCCGCAGCGCCGACCTCGCACCGCGAGTCGGCACAGGAGCCATGTTTCCCGCTCCTACACTGTGCCGGTCAAAGACCATCAGCCGGAACCGGTCGCTCTCATACCCCGCTCTCGCCTGCGACCGGAACGCCAGCCACCTCCCATCCGGCGAGTACGCCGGACCGTCATCGCTGCCCGGCGAAACCGAGACCTTCACCGGCTGTTCTCCCATCTCATCCAGCCGCAGCGTAAAGATGTCATTGTTCGTACTCGCTGCCGGAACCGCATCCAGGTTGGTCACAAACGCAATCTCACGCGAGTCCGGAGCCCACGCATATCCCACCGGGCCTCCCAGCGAAAACACCGGGGCCTCGGCGTCGCCGATCCATCGCCTCGGCGTAAGATCGCGAACCGCATTCCCGTCCGTCGCGCTTACTACAAGAACATGGCTGCGCTTCGGACCGATGTACGAGTTCCAGTGCCGATACAGAAGATGATCGAAGGTCATCGCCTTCACCTGGCTCTTCGCCGCGGCCTCATCCTTCCTGCGATCGCAGTTCTCTTCGTTTAGCCACATCTCCTCGTCGCTGCACTCCGGATACACCCGCGATACAAAAAGTATTCGCTTCGAGTCCGGTGACCACACCGCGCCATCGACCTCCGTGCTCACATGCGTCAGCTGCCGCGGAGCCCCAGGCTTTCCTTCGGCCTCGTTCCAGTCCGCAACATAGATCTGCGACGATGTCCCCCCATCGGCTGAGACAAAGGACACATGCCTTCCGTCCGGCGAGAACCTTCCCTCGCTCTCGCCCTCCTTCCAGAACGTCACCTGCTGCTCGCGCCCACCGGCCATCGGCACCACCCACAGGTGCGAGACCTTCGTATTCGCAGTAAGGTCCACGTCCACCGCCGAGAACATCACCCACTTCCCCGAGGGAGAGATCTGCGGGTCGCTCAGCCGCTTCATCCTCTGCAGGTCCGC
>DATHJA010000322.1:0-2824 GCA_035316475.1 Edaphobacter sp.
CGCGCCGTCTGGCTGAGCGTGCGCGAGGCGGGAGAGAAAACTGCCGGTCACGAGGACTCCTGAGGTCTTTAGGAACTGCCTTTTATCCATGATCGCTCTCCATGATGAATTTCGGATGCTTTTCCTTTGCGGGATGATTCTATCCGCCAGGGACGGTTCTGCGGGAAACGTGGATTTCTTTACAATCAAAGGAATATGTCAGAGATCGAAAAGAACGAGGCAGAACGACAGGCGAGGTATAACCCGGCGGAGATAGAGCCGAAGTGGCAGGCGCGATGGGACGAGGATCCGGCGCTTTATGCAGCGGAGGGCCACGATTCGGGCAAGCCGAAGTTTTACTGTCTTGAGATGCTGCCATATCCCAGCGGCCAGCTGCACATGGGACATGTGCGGAACTATGCGATTGGCGACGCTCTGGCGCGCTTTATGTGGATGCGCGGCTATAACGTGCTGCATCCGATGGGATGGGATGCCTTCGGCCTGCCGGCGGAGAACGCGGCGCTGAAGAACAACACGCCACCGCGGGAGTGGACGCTCCAGAACATTGCCGCGATGAAGCAGCAGATGCGCCGCATGGGGCTGAGCTACGACTGGGCCACAGAGGTGACGACCTGCCTGCCGGACTACTACCGCTGGAACCAGTGGTTCTTTGTGAAGATGTTCGAGAAGGGGCTGGCCTACCGGAAGAAGAGCAAGGTGAACTGGTGTCCGGACTGCCAGACTGTACTGGCCAACGAGCAGGTGATCAACGGGCGCTGCTGGCGGCATGAAGATACGATCGTCGAGCTGCGCGACCTGACGCAGTGGTTCCTGCGGATTACGAAGTACGCGGATGAGCTCCTGGATGGGCTCGACAAGCTGGAGGGATGGCCCGAGAAGGTGCGCACGATGCAGCGCAACTGGATTGGCCGCAGCGAAGGTGCGCTGGTGGACTTCGCGGTCGAGGGCGAAGTGAAGGGGCCGGATTGCGCGAAGATCACTGTCTTCACGACACGGGTGGATACGATCTACGGCGCGACCTCGATTCAACTTGCTCCCGAGCACGCGGTGGCGAAGGCCTTTGCGGCGGAAGACCCTGCGCTGGCCGAGGAGATCGAGGCTCTGCTGGACGAGCAGAAGAAGGCGCGCGAGAACGATGATTTCGGCGCGATCGAGAAGCATGGCGTTAATACCGGGCTGTTTGCGGTGAATCCGTTCAATGACGAGCGGGTGCCGATCTGGGTGGGCAACTACATTTTGGCCGACTACGGAACGGGCGCGATCATGAGCGTTCCCGCGCACGATGAGCGGGACTTCGAGTTTGCCCTGAAGTATGGTCTGTCGGTGCGGCGCGTGATCGCTGCGGAACAGGGAGAACAGCCGGAACTGCCCTTTACGGCCGAGGAAAACGCCGTGCTGATCAACTCGCGCGAGTGGGATGGGCTGAGTTGCACCGAGGCGCAGCAGAAGATGGCCGCCTTCGCGAAGGAGAAGGGCTTCGGCGAGCCTACGGTGACCTACCGGCTGAAGGACTGGGGCGTGAGTCGCCAGCGCTACTGGGGAACGCCGATCCCGATGGTCTACTGCCAGAACGGACATGACAGCCCTGAGCCAGGAAAGCCAAGCGTGGAGCCGGGCGGTGTCGTGGCGCTGCCTGAGAGCGCGCTGCCCGTGCTATTGCCCGCGAATGTCGAGATCACTCAGGAGGGCGGATCGCCTCTCGGCAGGATCCCTGGGTTCCTGAACACGACGTGCCCGGTCTGCGGCGGTCCGGCGCGGCGTGAGACCGACACGATGGATACGTTCGTCGACTCGAGCTGGTACTTCTACCGCTACACGGACGCGAAGGACGACGCGGCTCCGTTTGCCAGCGACAAGGCGAACTACTGGTTCCCCATCGACCAGTACATCGGTGGAGTAGAGCACGCGATCCTGCACCTGATCTACTCGCGCTTCTGGACCAAGGTGATGCGCGATCTGGGGATGATCCGGAACGATGAGCCTGCGGCGCGGCTGTTTACGCAGGGGATGGTCATCAAGGATGGCGCGAAGATGTCGAAGTCGAAGGGCAACGTAGTCTCGCCCGACGACATGATCGCGCGTTACGGAGCGGATGCGACGAGAATGTATGCGCTGTTTGCCGCGCCTCCGGACCGTGATCTGGAGTGGCAGGAAGAGGGCGTTGCCGGGATCAGCCGGTTTCTGGGGCGCGTTTATCGCCTGGTGACGAAGTATGCGGAGGTCGTTCGCGATGGCAGCTCGCCGCATCTGGTTAGCCGCACCGAAATCGATCAGGCCCTGTTGCGTCGTCTGCATCAGACGATTGCGAAGATCACGCAGGACTTCAGCGGACGCTGGCACTTCAACACGTCGATTGCCGCCATCATGTCGCTGGTGAACGAGATCGTTGCGGCCGAGCCCGAGATCGATGCGGGCCACGCATCACCAGCAGCGATTGCGGAGGTCGTTCGCACCCTGGTGCTGATGCTCGCGCCCTTCGCTCCGTTCTTCGCGGCAGAGCTGTGGGAGCAGATCGGCGGCGAGGGAGTCGTCTTTCGCACGGCATGGCCGGTAGCGGACGAAGAGCTGGCACGCGAGGACGAGATCGAGATTCCGGTGCAGGTGAATGGCAAGTTGGTGAACGTGATCAAAGTCGCTGCCGACAGCGATGAAGAGGCGATCAAGGCCGCGGCGCTGGCCGATGAGAAGGTGAAGGCGCGAATCGAAGGCAAGACTGTGGTGAAGGTGATCGTGGTGCCGGGCAAACTCGTGAACCTTGTGGTGAAGTAATGGACCGGCTGGGGCTGGATCGGAATAGGGGCGAGCTCGTCTCCGCTGCCGATGG
>DATHJA010000323.1:0-3972 GCA_035316475.1 Edaphobacter sp.
ATTGCGCGGGAGTCGGCTTTTCCGGCTCGGGGGCGGCGGTAGCGGTGGGGGCGGTGGCGGGGATTGTTGCTGCAGGAGCCTGGATAGACCGGGGGGCGAGGCTCCGTGGAGCGGGGGGAGTTTGCGCGCAGAGGGGGGCGACGATGATGACCAGCAGGGAAAGTCGGACTGGCGTCGGGGTGCGCATGTTCGTGTGTGCTGGCTTTATGTTACGACGGGCAGCGGGGGAAAAGGTCAACCATCCGGTGATGGGGATTGATCTCCCTTCACCGGATGGTTTGATGCGGGCTAGGCGGTGCGTGGTTCGCCCAGGCGCGGGACGAGGAGCTGGAAGATGGCGAGTGCAATGACATAGGCGAACCCGGCCATGGCGAAGATGGGTAAGGGGTGGAGCGAGAAGTAGTGGGAGACGATCCAGGTGAAGATGGCTCCTCCGGCTGCTCCGGCTGCTCCTCCGATACCGACGACGGTGCTGACGCTGGTGGAGGGGAACATGTCGGTGGGGGTGGAGAAGAGGTTGGCGGACCATCCCTGATGAGCGGCAGTGGCGAGGCAGAAGAGGGCGATGGCGGGCCAGGCGTTATTGGGGAAGAGGTCGTGCATGTGGGGTACCAGCATGATGGGCAGGACGCAGAGGGCGCAGATCAGCATGGCGAACTTGCGGCCCGAGTTGACGCTGTGTCCGTGCTTCATGCGGAAGCCGGAGAGCCAGCCGCCGGCGATGGAGCCGATGCTGGCGACGGTATAGATAACGATGAGCGGGTATTTGACGTGCTTGAGGTCGAGCCCGTAGTTGTCGTTGAGGAACTTGGGGAGATAGAAGAGATAGAACCACCAGATGGGGTCGGTGAGGCCCTTGCCGATGCAGAAGGCCCAGAAGCCGCGGTGGCGGAGAAGGACAGAGTAGATGGGCTTGTTCTTGGTGACAGGGGCGAGATCGGCCTGGGTCTGGGTGAGGCCGCGACGAAGTTTGTTGTAGGGGAAGAGGAGCCAGATGACGCACCAGATGAGGCCCATGGATCCGGTGGTGATGAAGGCGGCGTTCCATCCCCAGCGGGCGGTGACGGCGGCGATAAGCACGGGAGCGATGAAGGCGGAGGCGTTGGAGCCGGAGTTGAAGAGGCCGGTGGCCAGGGCGCGCTCTTCGGAGGGGAACCACTCGGTGGTGGCTTTGATGGCGGCGGGGAAGTTTCCGGATTCGCCGAGGCCAAGGAAGACGCGGGCGATGCAGAAGCCAGCGACGCTGCCAACGAGGGAGTGGCTGATGGAGGCGCATCCCCAGACGAGGATGGCGATGGCGTAACCGGTCTTGGTGCCGAGCTTGTCGATGATGCGACCGGCGAAGAGGAAGCCGACGCCGTAGGCGATCTGGAAACAGATGAGGATGCGACCGTAGTTGATGTTGTAAGCGGTCTGGTGGGCGGCGTCGATGCCGGGGATCCAGCCCATGAAGTCGAGGTGGAGGAGCGGCTCGATGAGGGAGAAGACCGAGCGATCCATATAGTTGATGGTCGTTGCGAGGAAGAGGAGGAAACAGACGAACCAGCGGACGTTGGTCTTATCGGGGGCGGAGGCGGTGAAGCCCGAGGGGGTGGACGGGCTGGCGGCAGGATTTGTCGTCATGAATCAAAGCTCCGGCGGCAATGCTGGTCAAAACCATTGCTGGATGAGGGCCGCGAAGGCCGTTGGAGGTCAATGGAATATGTTCTGGATGAGGATAGCTGCTGGCAGGTCAGGTGTGTCAAGGAGCAAGCGAGAGCAGAAGGGAAGGAGAGCCTGCCGCAGGACGCTTCAGTGGGTCTTAATGTTTAGACCCTACCTTGAAGGCATGTGCAGAACGAACCGGCTTCAACTTCCGGATCGCTGGAGCATGCTGTTCAGCTTTCTGTTTCTATGGGGTTCTGTGGCGAGCGCCCAGCAGAGTGCTTCTCCGGTTACGGTGACGCTTCCGGATGCAATTCACCGCGCTCAGCAGAATGAGCCAGTCTTCGCGAGCGCCGTTGCCGGCCAGAAGACGGCGCAGATCGATCGCTACCTTGCCAAAGCCGCGCTGCTGCCCTCGGTGACGTATCACAACCAGATGCTGTATACGCAGCCGAACGGACAGACAAATCAGGGGGGACAGGTCGGTACGCAGGCGTCTCCTGTCTTTATTGCGAACAATGCGATTCACGAGTACACCAGTCAGGCCTCGATTAATGAGACGGTGGGATGGAAGCAGTTTGCCGATGCGCAGGTCGCCTCGGCGAATGCCGCGCGCGCCTCGGCAGAGCTTGAGGTGTCGCGGCGGGGGCTTGTTTCGGCGGTTGTGGGCCTGTATTACAGCGTGTCCTGGACGGAGAACAAGCAGCACTTGCTGGAAGATGCGCTGAGAGAGGCGCAGGATTTTACGACCCTGACGCAGAAGCGCGAGGCGGCGCGTGAAGTAGCACGCGCGGACGTCATCAAAGCGCAGCTGCAGCAACAGCAGAGGCAGCGTGACCTGCAGGATGCTGTGGTTGCCACGAACAGAGCCAGGCTGGAGCTGGCGGTACTGCTGTTCCCCGACCCGCGTACGCCGTATGGCATGGTTGCTCCGGGTGCACCTGCTCCGCTGCCAACGCGCGACGAGGTGAATCAGCTTGCTTCGACGAACAACCCCGAGATCCGCAGCGCATTGGCAGGCGTGCGGGCTGGGGATGCCGGTGTCGCCTCTGCGAGGGCAGCCTATCTGCCGGACCTGGCGCTTAACTTTACCTACGGCATCGATGCTCCACAGTTTGCGAAGAGAGGGCCTGACCAGGTTCGGAATCTGGGCTACTCGATCAGCGGCACGCTGGATATTCCGGTGTGGGACTGGTTCTCCACGCAGAAGCGGGTGAAGCAGAGCGAGATTATGAGAGACGCGGCAAAGGTGAATCTTACCGCCGCGCAGCGCAGGCTGATCGCGAACCTGGAAGAGAGCTATGCGGAGGCGATGACGGCGCGGGACCAGCTCGACCTTCTGGAGCAGAGCGTTCGAACGGCGGCGGAGAGCCTGCGCCTGACCAAGCTTCGCTATACGGCGGGTGAGTCCACGGCGCTGGAGGTTGTGGATGCGCAGAATGCATATTTAGGCACGGCGACGGCTCAGACGGATGGGATTGTGCGGTATGAGTCGGCGCTTGCTGCTCTTCAGATCCTTACGGGGACTTTGTGACGATGACGATAAGACAGATTCAAGACAGAAGCCGGTGGGCGCGGTACGCGGCAGCGATAGGGCTGCTGGTTCTGGCGGTCTCGCTGCAGGGCTGCAAGAAGACGGCCGAGGAAGAGCCACAGACGCTGGTTGCAGTGGAGGCGGAACGGCCGGAGGTTGGCGAGATCTCCGAGCACATTATGGCGGATGCAACACTTTCGCCGCTTGCGC
The DNA here is from genome assembly GCA_035316475.1 of Edaphobacter sp. GTDB lineage: Bacteria > Acidobacteriota > Terriglobia > Terriglobales > Acidobacteriaceae > Edaphobacter. The sequence continues at coordinate 3,389 of DATHJA010000323.1, forward strand.
AGGCGGCGATCTCGCCGAAGATTACGGCGCCGGTCAAGGCGTTTTATGTGCAGCGCGGATCGAAGGTAAAGGCGGGCCAGTTGCTGGCTGAGCTCGAGAATCGCGATCTAAGAGCGCAGGCTCTGGACAACGAGGGGCAATACGCGGCGACGCAGGCGGGCTATGAGATGCAGACCAAGGCTCAGGTGCCGGAGGACTATGCCAAGGCGGAGCTGGATGTTGCCCAGACGAAGGCGCAGCTCGATCTGCAGCGTGAGATTGTGGCTGCTCGGCGGAAGCTGTTTCAGGAGGGCGCGATTGCGGGCAGGGACTATGACACGGCCGTTGCCGCTCTGGCGCAGGCTCAGGCTACATACGATGTTGCACAGAATCATATGGCCTCGCTGAAGAGAGTGAGCCGCGAGGCTAGCTTGCAACAGGCGCAGGGTCAACTTTCCTCGGCGAAGGGGAAGTATCAGGCGGCGGAGGCGCAGGTCTCTTACTCGATGATTCGCAGCCCGATTGCAGGGGTTGTGACGGATCGTCCGCTGTTTCCGGGAGAGACGGCGGCTTCGGGGGCGACGCTGATTACGGTGATGGATACG
>DATHJA010000324.1:0-7104 GCA_035316475.1 Edaphobacter sp.
ACTAACGGCGCCGTTGCTTTTGGACGCTAGACTAAAGACGAACGAAAGAGAGAGCAGATGAAGTTTCGAGATGCACTTGGAATTATGGCGGGAGCGGTGCTTACCGCTGCAGCTACCGCGGGATTCGCGCAGGGCACACAGGCAACGCAGGACAAGGTGGTGAGGCTGAATCAGATTCAGGTGATCGGATCGCATAACAGCTACCACTCGGGATTTGCGCCGGGCGAGAGAAAGTACCTGGAGACGAAGAACCCCAAGGCGCTGCGCTCACTGGACTACAGTCACGCTCCCCTGCCCGATCAGTTCAATGGCGGGGTGCGGCAGATCGAGATCGACGTGTTTGCGGATGCGAAGGGCGGACGGTATGCGCATCTGCCGATTGACGACGCTGCGGTGAAGGCGGGCCTTCCAGCCGATCCGAACTTCGATCCCGAGCATGAGATGGACAAGCCTGGGTTCAAGGTGATGCATGTTCAGGGCGTGGATGAGCGCAGCACCTGCCACACCTTTGTGAAGTGTCTGACTGTTGTGCGCGAGTGGTCGAAGCAGCATCCGCAGCACCTGCCGATCTTCGTTCTGGTGGAGACGAAAGAGGACGACGGAAAAGAACGGCCTGACATGATCAAGACCGAGCCGTTTACATCACAGGTCTTCGATGCGCTGGATGCGGAGATTCGATCGGTCTTCAAGCCGGGCGAGTACGTTGCTCCCGATGAGGTGCGCGGAAGTGCTTCGACGCTGAACGCGGCGGTTCGTGCGGGAGGGTGGCCGACGCTGGCGAAGGCGCGAGGACGCGTGGTCTTCCTTCTGGACCAGCGCAAGGTAGAGACAATCTATACCGAAGGACATCCCTCTCTTAAGGGTCGCGTGCTGTTCACGAATGCCGAGCCAGGCAAGCCTGACGCTGCCTTCACCGAGCAGAACGACGGAAGCAAAGAGACCATCGATGCTCTGGTGAAGCAAGGCTATCTTGTGCGCACGCGCACCGATGAGGGCACCGAGGCGGCACGCACGAACGATACGATGCGGCGCGATCTTGCGATGTCGACCGGAGCCCAGATGATCAGCACGGATTATCCGCCGTCGGAGCCTTCACACTGGACCTCGTATGTGGTGAAGTTTCCCGATGGTCTGGTGGCGCGATGCAATCCGGTGAACAAGCCGGAGGGATGCGTGGACAGGCTGCTGGAGTCTTCGGCTGACTCAACGGCTAAGCGATAGTGATGGAGATGTGGAAGGGCGCGGCTTCGGCTGCGCCCTTTTTTCTTGCAGACAAATTTGAGAATAAGGGCAGAACCGCTGGTCCTTCGACTACGCCCTTTCAGGGCTCCGCTCAGGATGACACTTTTCTATGTAGTTCAGCGTTCGAGCCAGTTCTTGATCTTCGAGCGGTAAGTGCGGCTCATGGGGATCTTCTGGCCGTTGAGGAGATGCACACCGTATTCGCCGTCGACCTCGGGCCGCACCTCTTTGACGTATTGCAGGTTGACGATGGAGGAGCGGTGCACGCGGAGGAAGGTGTTGGGATCGAGCTTCTCTTCGAGGTGCGTCATGGTCTCGCGGAGCAGGTGCGTCTCCGACTGCGTGCAGATGCGGACGTAGTTTTCCTCCGCGCCGATCCAACATATCTCCGAGACAGGAAGGAAGAGGATGCGCCCCTTCGACTTGAAGACTATGCGTGTTGTGTATGGCGTACCGTTGGGCCCTTTGGGCGCGGCCGCCTCCGGATTCTGCTTCGAAGAGCGGATGTGATCAAGAGCGCGCTGCGTGGCGGCGCGAAACCGCTCCAGGGTGAAGGGCTTGAGCAGGTAATCGACAGCGTGGATCTCGAAGGCGCGCAGGGCGTAGCGATCGTAGGCAGTAGTGAAGATGATGCAGGGCATGGTGGGAGCTCCTGCGGTGCTGAGCTCTCCGATGACGTCGAAGCCGTCCATGTCCGGCATGCGCACATCGAGGAAGAGAAGATCGGGCTTGGTGGCGCGCACCAGAGATATCGTCTCCTCCGCGGTTGCACCTTCCCCAACGACGTCAATCTCTGGGAACTCGCGCAGCAACTGGCGAAGCTTTTGCCGTGCCAGTACTTCATCATCTGCCAGGACTGCCTGAATCATCATGCACCGTATCCTGTCGTTTGCTCTATTGGACGCTCCGGAAAGCGGAGAGGGAGCGTCACCACAACCTGAACGAGGTTGTCTTCGAGCTCGGAGATCGAAAAGGACTGGTTGTCGCCGTAGTGCATGCGAAGCCTGTCCTGGACGTTAGCGAGACCGACACCATTGCTCGCTCTCAGAGCGGCAGAGCGAAGTCCAAGGCCAGTGTTGGTCACGCTGAGGCGGAGAGTGGAGTTCTCTGACGAGGCCTGAATCGAGAGGATCCCTTGCGAGGTAAGTCGCGAAAGGCCGTGGGCATAGGCGTTTTCAACGATGGGCTGAAGAATCATCGTGGGCACGATGGCATCGTGTACGTGAGGATCGACATTCATCTGCTGTCGCACACGTCCGGCGAATCTCCGGTCCTGCATGGCCAGATACATCTCGATAAACTCCATCTCATCGCTTAATGGGATGAACTGCGCTTCCCCGCGATGCAACGTTATACGCAGGAGACGGCTGAGTTGTTCCAGCATTAAATCCGCCGCAGCAACATCGATGCGCATAAGACTGGAGATACTGTTCATCGTATTGAAAAGAAAGTGAGGATTGAGCTGCATGCGCAGCGCGCGCATTTGTGCCTGTACCAGTTGCGATTGCAACTGCGTGGCAACGCGTTCCTTTTCGCGGTAACTCTGGTAATAACCAATCCCGCGAAAAAGGAAGAAGGCCGACCAGAAGAGAACCAGGCTATCAATCAGTTCGACATCGAGATGGAACAACAGCCGTTGCAAAAACGGCATTGGTGGTCTCCCCATCGGAAGCCGGGGAAAAAGCAGTACCCATATAACCTCCTCCAGCACACTGGCAAAGAGGCCCAGGGGGAAGAAGAGACACAACATGGTCTTGAAATTGGCGGTGTAGATCCGCGATCTCAGGGTCCACCATAAGATCCAACAGAAGACGCCCCAGATGAAGAACTGTACGCCCCACGCCTCGGCCAGAAGGCTCAGGCGAACGTGCTCGTTCCAGGAACGCGAATAGATCCACTCCTGCAAGGCAAAGAGAAGCCCCAGCGAGACCGCTCCGGAGATAAACAGGAGCGGATGCATGATCATGGGCTGACCAGTTTCGTTCTTCCAACGAGCAAATGTCAGGTGCGTGTTCCTCGTCTTTCCTCGGTGTCCCAACGCGACTTACGTCGGCACCATTATGCGCTCAGCGGGACACCTGATCGCAATCCTGCGAGAGTGCGGCAGAGGGGTCTTCGCAGGTGTGGGTTGAGGGAAGGTGAACCACGGTCGCGAAGAGCAGAAGAGAGATCAGAATCTGTTGTTTCAGGAAAAGTGAACGCATTGCAAAGATTCCTCCGGACAAAAGGCTATGGACCTGAATCAGGGTTTTCGGCAGAAGTCATGTGAGGGACTCTTCTGCGTCTCAGGAAGCGGGGGGCCGATACAGAATCGACGAAACAAGCGCGATTCCGTCATCCGCAAAAGAGATTTCCTGCGAGATGAAATACACACTTCACCCAGCGTAAATCCCCACTGATCCCTGATTTCTTGCTGTTGGTCACAAATTCAGGGATTACGGAGACACGCTTTCGGGGGCGGGAGGGATACCGGCTCCGCGCTCGGCGAGCTGGTGGATAAGGTCAATCTCATGCTGGCGATAGGGCGTTCCATCGTGGCGGAAGACCTCGTGGAACCAGACGGTGGGTTGCGAGAGGACGTAGGGGTGCTGCCAGGAGTCCCAGGGGAGATAGGTCTGGGTCTTCCCGGCGACGAGGCCCCAATTAATAGCCGCCACGTTCAGTTTTTTGGCGAGTGGAAGGATGGTGTCGAAGGTACTACCACTACCGCGCGCCATGTACTCGGTGCAGAGGATAGGCCGGTGGAGTGGCTGGAGGGAGCGGACGCGGGCCTCGAAGTCCTCGGGCCAACCATAGTTGTGGAAGGTAATGATGTCGCTTTCGGCAAGCTGAATCTTAATTACCGGATTCTGCTTGGCCGGATCGCTCCAGTTGTCGTGCCATACACCGCTGGTGAGAGGTTGCGTGGGGTGCGCCGACCGCGCCCAGGCAAAGGCCTTTGGAAGAAGAGCGGCAACCAGCTCAGGCTTGTTCTTCGGCTCCTGAAAGCGGTGGTCGTTGGTGTTGTCAGGCTCGTTCCAGATGTCCCAGGCGAGGACGCGATCATCTTTAGCAAAGGCGGAGACGATGCCGACGACGTACTCCTTGAGCTGGGGCTCGTAGGCCGGATCGGAGAGCTCGGCGGCACCGGGACTTTGAACCCATCCGGAGTTGTGGACGCCGGGGATGGGAGGGTGCTGAGGGCCGAGATGCGGGTTCGACTCCCAGCAGGAGTCGAACAGAACAAGGATAGGGCGGATGTGGTGGCGAGCGGCGATGGCCAGGAAGGCATCGAGACGCCTGACGAAGCCTTTGGGGTCCTGCTTCCAGAGCTGATCCTGCAGGAAGACGCGCATGGTGTTCATGCCGATGGCCTCGGCGAGGCCGAGCTCGCGATCGTTGATCGCGGGATTAAAGGTGGCCGTCTGAAACATCTCGAACTGATTGATGGCATCGGAGGGGACATAATTCGCTCCGACGAGCCAGGGCTGACGGGAGTACCAGGCGTTAGCTGCCTCTTCGGTCCAACGTGCCGGAGTTGTTGTCTGGGCAGGAAGAACAGACGCTGCAAGGAGCGTAAGAGCAAAAGGAAGATGATGGATGCGCATCGACGCCATGATACGCGAGGGGAGGGCGAGATGGGGACGCTCAAAGCTCCCGAAGCCTATGGAGTGAAGTGCCAGATCGGGTCCAATGTACGCCTGTAATGTCCCGACCTGAATTATCGATAAGAACAGAAGAAAACACTATACGAAAGGCCAAAGGAATGGAATTATCGGAAGACTACAGGGACTTCGTGGATAAAAACTTTACTTTCTGTAGTTGCCCGAAGCAGGTATCTTCCAGAAAGGGTGTAGCAAGGGCAGGCATTACAAACTGCAAGTTGGGCCGAGAAAGGATAGGCAACAAGATGAGATGGCGCGGATGGACAGTCGCGGTGGGGATGATTGCATGGCTGAGCATGGTCTGCGGGGGACAGACTGCGAAGGGTGTTGGCGGAAAGCTGGAGGTTTACTTCGTCGATGTGGAGGGGGGGCAGGCTACCCTGTTCGTCACTCCGGCGAAGCAGTCGTTGCTGATCGATACGGGATGGAGCGATAACGAGGGCCGGGACGCGGACCGCATCGCCGCGGTGGTGAAGGAAGCCGGGCTGAAGAAGATCGACTATGTCCTGATCACGCACTTCCACGAGGACCACGTGGGCGGTGTGACGCAGCTGCTAGAGAGGGTTCCGGTGGGCGCCTTCATCGATCATGGAGTGAACCGCGAGGAGGAGCCCGGGACGGAGCGGGGATACGCTGCATACGAAAAGGCCATCGCGGCCAATAAGGTGAAACGCATCCTGGCCAGGCCGGGGGATGTGCTCCCCATCGTCGGGATGAAGGCGGTGGTGGTAAGCGCGGACGGCAACCTGATCCAGAAGCCACTAGAGGGCGAGGGCGCGGCGAATCCGTTCTGCAAGGGCACGGAGACGAAACCGGCCGATACGACGGAGAATGCGCGGTCGGTGGGAGTTCAGATCACCTTCGGGAAGCTCAGGCTCCTTGACCTTGGCGACCTGACCTGGGACAAGGAGATGGAGCTGGTTTGCCCGGTGAACAAGCTTGGCCGGATGGATGTGTATATCGTCTCGCACCATGGATGGGACCACAGCTCGAGCCCGGCGATGGTCAACGCGATCGGCGCGCGGGTCGCCATCATGGACAATGGAGCGAAAAAGGGTGGATCGACCTCGGTTCTCGATACTGTTGCCAAGTCTCCGGGGCTGGAGACGATGTGGCAGCTCCACTTCTCTGAAGAGGGCGGCCACGAACACAATGCGAGCGAGGAATATATTGCCAACATCGACGGGGCAGAGGATGGAAAGCTCCTCGAGCTTACAAGCACCGGTGACGGTAGCTTCGATATGCTGAACTCGAGGACTAAGGAGACGAAGCACTATCCGGCAGCCGCATCTTCGACTGCTCACTAGGCGTATCGTCGTCATCTCTGGATCTGATTCTGCTGCTATAGCAAAGCGAAATGTTCGACACGCCAGAAAGCTTTTGTTACCTTGTCTGAGATGCGCTCCCTCACAGCTAAACCTGTGGTTACAAAACCACAGGGAAAACGGTATTACCCTACGCCTGCCCTCGAGAAGGGATTGGACATTCTCGAGTTGTTTGCGAGCACGCCGGAGGGAATGACGGTCAGCGAGGTAGCCCGCCGGCTGAATCGCACTATGTCTGAGATCTTCCGCATGCTTCTGTGCCTGGAGCAGCGGGGCTATCTGGCGCAATCGGCGAACAAGGACCGTTATCATCTGACGCTGCGAATGTTCCGGCTGGGACAGGAGCATCCTCCCACCAAGCGGATGGTGACCGAGGCGCTGCCGGTGATGCACTGGGTGGCGCATGAGCTGCGGCAGTCGTGCCATCTGGGTGTCCTCGATGGAGGACATGTGGTGATCCTGGCGCAGGTCGACTCGCCGGAGTCTACGGGCTTCTATGTCAAGGTCGGGTCGAAGGTGGACCTTATGCATGCCGCAACCGGACACGTGATTCTCGCTCACCAGACGAAGGACTCCTGCGAGCGGGCGATCCAGGAGTGGATGCGCGAGACACAGAAGAAGAAGCCGCTGGACCTTGACGATCACCTGGAGAAGATCCGCACTCGCGGATACGAGCGCCGGGCCAGCTACGAGGTCACGGGAGTGATGAATATCAGCTTCCCGATCCTCAACTCGCAGGGAAATGCAATCGCCGGTCTCACGGTTCCTTATGTAAAGCGGATCGAGGACTCGATTGGAGTTCCGGAGATCGTCGAGGTGCTGAGCACCGCGAGCAGGCAGATCTCCGAGGCGATGGGAGCGCTGACCGAAGAGACGGCCAAGCCTACAGAAGC
>DATHJA010000325.1:0-17588 GCA_035316475.1 Edaphobacter sp.
CATGCCCTCGAGCTGTTCCTGGTAGAGGAAGTCCATCTTCATGCGCTGCTCGCCGAAGAAGAGCCAGTTCTTGCCCTTGGCTCCGTCAGCCTGACGCTCCTCGAGGTAGGCGCGGAAGGGAGCGATGCCCGTCCCCGGGCCGATCATGATCACCGGGGCGTTCGAGTCCTCGGGCAGGCGGAAGCTGTTGTTCGAGTGCAGGAAGATCGGCAGCGTCGTACCCTCGCCCGCGCGGTCGCCCAGGTGGCCGCTGGCCACACCCTGCCGGTCGCGCCCGTGCGATTCATAACGGATCACGCGCACCGTCGTATGCACGCTGTCCGGATGCACCTTCTGGCTCGACGAGATGGAGTACATGCGCGGCGTCAGGCGCTGCAGCACGTTGAAGATCTGCTGCGGATCGGTGATCACACCGGGAAAGTCCGCGGCCAGGTCAACGAACTCGCGGCCCCAGCAGTACTCCTCGGCGCGGGCGCGGTTGTCCGGCCCGGTCAGAACCTTCAGCCCCTCGACATCCGGGGCGAGCTTGGCAAACTGTCCAACGCTGCCTCGCGCCAGCTTGCCGATTCCAAGCCGCGTGCGCAGAGCCTCTTCGAGAGAGATCTCGACCTTGTAGTGATCCAGCACGCGCTCGTCGCCCTTGTAGCCAAGAGCCTTCAGCGCATCGTCCACCGCCTCCCGGCGGTTCTCCGGGATGATGCCGACAGCATCGCCGGGTGTGTAGGTCATACCCTCTTCGAGCGACAGCTCGACATGGCGCGTCTCCTTCTCCGAGCCCTCGGCAGTCAGGAGATAGTTGACGTTAACATTCGATTGGTACGGACTGTTCCGTGTGTATTTCTGGGCGTGAGCCGCCCCAGCCTTCGCTTCCTGTTCCAACACTTCGCTCATCCTTCTATGGTAAACGGAACCCGGTCCAGTTTGGTCTGAGAAACTTCAGAAAATCAGCAGGAAAATCAGCGTCCAAGCAGATCTCCAACCTGCTAAACACACTCCTGGAACCGCTTAGCGACAACGCCGACGATCTCCTCCGCGGGCCGGTCCCAAAGCTGCTGGTTGAAGATCTCCACCTCGATCGGCCCACGGTAGCCGGCCGCCTCAACCGCCTCCCGCAGACGGCGGATCTCGATGACTCCATCGCCCATCAGCCCGCGGCCCATCAAGGTGTCGGGCAGCGGAACGATCCAGTCCGAAACATGAAAGGCGAAGATCCGCTCGCCAGCCCGCGCGATCTCGCGGTAGACCTCCGGGTCCCACCAGATGTGGTAGACATCGACGACCAACCCGACCTGCGGAGAGCGAAGCTGCTCGGCAACGGCGTTAGCCTCGCCCATCGTCACGATCACGCTGCGGTCGGCGGCAAACATCGGATGCAGCGGCTCCACGCCCAGGCGGACGCCGCTCTTCACCGCGTGGTCGAGGATGGCTCCGATGCCGTCTACTACCATCTGCCGCGCGCCGTCGATGTCGCGATCCGGCGCGGGGCCATTGACGAGCACCAGCAGGTCCGTGCCGATGGCGGCGGCCTCGTCGATGGCCCGCAGGTTGTCCTCGATACGCAGCCTTCGCTCCTCAGCGGTCGCAGCCGGAAACATGCCGCCGCGGCAGAGGCTCGATACCCGGAGGCCGGAGTCCTGCAGCAGCTTCCCACCCGCTGCCGGATCATCGCCGAGCGCGTGCCGCCACGGTCCGATCCACTGGAGCCCGGCCTTTGCGCAGGCGCTGGCCACCTCGGCAAGCGATGCCTTGCCCGCCGTCATCTGGTTGAAACTCAGCCTCGAGAGGTCCGCCACTAACCCTCCAACCCGGACAGCTCGAGGACCAGGCGCATCCGGTGAACGGCAAGCTCGGGATCGGCCAGAAGGCGGGCCTTGTCGGCCAGAACGAAGAGCTTTGCCAGATGAGCGATCGACCTCGCACTCTCCTGTCCGCCGAGCATGCGGAAGTGTTTCTGATGACCGTTCAGATAAGCAAGAAAGACGAGTCCGGTCTTGTAAAAGTAGGTTGGGGATTGGAAGATGTGCCGCGACAGCGGAACCGTCGGCGCGAGGATCTTCTCGTAGTCTTCAAGATCGCCGTTGTCGAAGACACGCAGCGCGAGGGCTGCGGCAGGCGCGATTCCGTCGAAGATGCCGAGAAGAGCATCGCTGTAGCCGAGCTCGTCGCCGCGGATCAGCTCGGCATAGTCGAAGTCGTCGCCCGTGTACATGCGGACACCCTTCGGAAGAAGCCGTCGCATTCTGATCTCTTGCTTTTTATCCAGTAGAGAGATCTTGATCCCATCGATGTGAGCGTGGTTCTCGCGAATGACCGCGAGACACGTCTCCATCGCTTCGTCGATGGCCGCGGCTCCCCAATAGCCTTTGAGCTGGGGATCGAAGGCCTCGCCGAGCCAGTGCAGGATCGCAGGCTGGCGCACTCCGCCGAGCAGACGGCCGTAGACGCGGATGTAGTCGTCGGGGCCACCGGCGCACTTTGCCAGTGCGCGGCTGGCCATGAGGATGACCCGGCCGCCCGCGGCTTCAATGGCCTCGCACTGCTGCTCGTAGGCTGCGATTACGTCGTCAACGGTTGCGGCTGCTCCTGGCTCAAGCTGGTCGGTGTTGGCTCCGCAGGCGATCTCCCCTGTGCGCTCGCTGGCGGAGACGCGAATCAGTTCTTTTGCTGTAGCCCAATTGAGTCCCATGCCGCGCTGAGCAGTGTCCATCGCCTCGGCCACGCCAAAGCCGAGGGACCAGAGATGCTGCCGGAAGGCCATCGTGGCATTTATATCCAGAACATCCGGCCGCAGCGGGTCGATGACGACGTGAGCCGCGGCGTAGACGGTTCGCGAGCGCGGTGGAGGTCCGGGAGGGACGCGCCACGGTCCTTCGGGGTTCAACCGGTACTCCGTACTTTCTCCATCCAGAGGGAGGCGTATCTTCATCCTTCGGTTCCTGATCCTTCGGTTCTCATTCAAAGGGCGGCTTACAAACAACTTTCACCGGATCATAATGAAGAACGGGAGCGAGGGGCAATTTTGATCGCAGGACGTGGAGCCTATAACACGCGATGGAAGCGCCTGCTGTCGCTCTCAGCCGCGCTTGTCCTTGCACCGGCGGCGGCGTTGAACGCGCAGACTCCGCGCGGCGTGGGTCTGGCCATTGTGGGCCCCGGCGGCGGCGGCGCGATGTTTCATGTCACTATCAGCCCTCACGACGCAAATGAAGTTCTGCTGTCGTGCGACATGACGGGGGCCTACATCAGCCACGATGGAGGCCATCACTGGCGGATGTTCAACCTGCGAAGCAGCGTTCGCTTCTTTGCCTTCGATCCGGCTCACCGGCACACACTGTATGCCGCGACCGATGCCCTCTGGAAGAGCACGGATGACGGGGAGAGCTGGCAGCTGCTGTGGCCACGACCGCAGGCCGTGCGCGCGATTGTCATGGACTCGGACCATGCCGACGAGAGCCTGGTGGCCAAGCCGAACCCAATTGGCAGGATTACGGCTCTGGCGATCGATCCTGCGGACTCCGCGACCCTTTATGCCGCCTCGGAACGGGAGGGGCGCGCAGCCCTTGTTGTCTCGCGCGACGGCGGCAGAAGCTGGCGGTTGCTGCTCTCTCTTGCGGAGACGCCTCTGAATCTATGGATCGATGGGAGAACAACGAGAGGAGCGCGCGACCTGTATGTTGCGAGCGCCACGGGGGTCCGCGCGCGAATTCATGGCGCGTGGCAGCGGCGATCTGTGCCTCCGGGAACGGCGCTTACCAGCCTGTCGGCCGGCTATTCCGCGGGGCCAGACGCCGGACCCGTCTTCTACGCCGTGACGAAGGACGCACATCTGCTGCTGACAAAGGATGGCGGTGCGACATGGGCCGAGGCCAGGCTTCCCGGTGCAGGGACTCAGGTTCGCGCCGTCGCGACGAGTCTGCATCACCCTGCGGTTGTCTACGCCTCATACAGGAGCATGGAGCTGGACGGCGAGAGCCTTCAGGGCGTGGCACGCAGCAACGACTTCGGCGCGCATTGGGTGCTGGTCTGGAAGTCGACGATTCACAAGGAAGCGGCAAATGTTCACGATGCGTGGATTACCGGCGCGATGACGCCGGAGTGGACGGAGGAGCCGTTGAGCCTTTCGGTCGACGAGCGCGATCCGAACCTTGCCTATGCGACGGATCTTGGGCGGACGATGGCGACGACGGATGGGGGAGCAAACTGGACGGCCCGCTACTCCGAAGCGGTGGCTTCCCAAACGGTAGCGTCATGGAAGAGTACCGGGCTCGATGTCACGACGACGTATGGATACGAGCTCGATCCGTTTGATTCCAGGCGCCGCTTCATTCTGACGACCGACATCGGCCTGTTTCGCAGCGAAGATGGAGGACGCTCGTGGATGCGCTCGGTCGATGGAGTGCCGGGCCGCTGGAGGAACACGACCTACTCGCTTGCGTTCGACCCGACGGTGCGGGGGAAGATGTGGGCGGCGATGAGCGAGATTCACGACCTTCCGCGCCCCAAGATGTGGCGGCATCGGTCCACCTCCGATTACGCGGGCGGCATCTGCATGAGCACGGACGGAGGCAGGACGTGGAAGGCCTCGAGCGAAGGGATGCCTCCTACCGCGCCTACCTCGATCGTTCTCGATCCAGCAAGCCCGGCGGGGCATCGCACGCTGTGGGCGGTGACGATGGGGTATGGAGTCTTTCGGTCGACCGATGATGGGCATACGTGGTCGCAGGTGAACGACGGCATCGCTGAGCAAAATGCCCTGGCGTGGCGGGTTGCTCGGGCGCAGGATGGGACGCTGTATGTCTTGATTGCGCGGCGCAGTGAGGACGGCAGCATCGGCAATGCAAGCGACGGTGCGCTGTACCGCTCCCATGATGGTGGAGAACACTGGGTGCGTGTCGGGTTGCCTGCGGGAGCCAATGCGCCGAATGGGATTGCGATCGATCCTGGCGATCCGAACCGTCTGTACCTCGCATTATGGGCTCGCGCGACGCCGAAGGGAGATGCGATAAAGCCTCTGCACGGAAGAGGCGCTGCTCTTGTGAACGGTATCGGCGGAGGCGTTGCCGTCTCTACAGACGGAGGGCGCAATTGGCGATGGATGCTACAACGAGACCGCCATATCTACGACGTCACAATCGATCCGCGAGATCCCAGGACACTGTATGCGGCAGGATTCGAGTCTTCAGCATGGATCTCACACGATAAGGGCGAGCACTGGAACCGCATCCCGGGCTTCAACTTCAAATGGGGTCAACGGGTGGAGGCGGATTTAGAGGATCGGAACAAAGTGTATGTCTCTACATTCGGTGGAGGAGTGTGGCATCTTCCGATTGCAGGCAAGGCTGCCAGAGATATAACGACTCCGGAACTTGTTCTTCCTCGCTGAATGCAGAAAAAAACCTTCCTCCCCGGACCAGGGAGAGGAAGGGCATAAATGAAAGTACAAAACTTTACGATGGTTTGAACCGGGTTCTTAGAAGACGAGCTTCAGAGCGAGCTGAATCTGTCTTTCGGTGGAGACGGTTGAGTTGATCAGACCGAAGTTGCGGTCTGCCTGATCGATGGTGGTGAGGCCTCCAGAGACGTTGTTGCCTGGAGGCGCGAGGCTGGTGGTGTTGAGGACGTTGAAGAAGTCCGCACGGAAGTCCAGATGCTTGCTCTCGGTAAAGTTGAAGGCCTTGCTAAGCGCGGCATCGACGTTGTGGTATCCGGGGGCGCGCTCGCTTCCAACGCTAGCCGTGCCGAAGCCTCCGGACGACTCTTCACTGTAGGCGCAGGAGCCATTGTCGGTTCCGCTCGGGCACGGGATCGCAGACGGATCGGTGCCGAACCAGTTGTCGACAGAGCGGTTGCGGATCACAAGCTTGCGCAGGTGATTAGCGCGATCTGCACGCTGGTTCACAGAGTAGAACTGGTTGGAGTTCATGGTGATGGGCATTCCGGTATGCAGGCTGGCGATTGCTCCGAGCTTCCAGCCTCCAACAGCGAGGTCGGCAAAACGGTTCATGTTGCCGCCGAACTGCCTTCCACGACCGAAGGGCAGGTCGTAGTAACCGGAGAAAGAGAAAGTGTGCGTAGCGTCGAAGAAGGCAGGGCCGTAGTCCGCGCCTCCGTTGTATGCATTCTGCCAATACGCGCTTTGCGAGGCTCCTGATCCGCCGCCTGCGCCATAGTAGCCGAGGCTGTTGGTCAGTGACTTGCTCCACGTGTAGTTGGTGAGGAACTCCAGGCCATGCGTGAGACGACGGCGCGCCGTTATCTGGAGAGCGTTGTAGTTCATCATGGCTTCGGATTCGGTAAGGCTGACCAGGGAGACCTGATCGAGGCCAGGAAGGCTGGTTACCGGAAGCGCGCAGCCAAGACAGGGCCTCTGGTTGCCCTCGCGCGGATCGACGAGGTGGTTTCCGGACTGGCCGAGGTAAGCAACGACGAGGGAGGTCGTGTTGGTCAGCTCGTACTCCGTGGTCAGGTTGAACTGCTGAATGAGGGCAGGCTTCAGATGCGGATCCCACGCACGGATATTTCCGGAAAGCTGGGAGGCATTAGCCGGACGCGGAAATCCATTCTGAACCTGGAAGAACGTTGAGCCATCGGAGACCGAGGAGGAGTCAATGAAGAAGGGCGGATTGAGAGTAAGCCTCAGGTTTGCGCCGGTCCCTTCGAGGAAGTTGGTAATGCCGTATCCACCGCGAATGACAAACCGGTTCTTGAAACGATCCGGAGAATATGCGAAGCCGACACGAGGCATGAAGCCACCCCAGAAGCCGTTGTAGAGAGCACGGCTGTTGCCGTTCTGGCCAGCGTATTGAATGGCTCCTGTCGTGAGATCGACGTTGAGTTGTTTGTTGTTGACTTCGTACATGGGCTGATCCCACTCCCAGCGAAGACCCATGTTCAAAGTCAGGTTAGGAGTTGCTTTGAAGTCATCCTGAAAGAAGATGGCATCGCGCCACTGGCGTTGTCCCCAACGCCCTGTAACCGCTCCTTGACCGAAGCTGAAAGCATCATTCTGAAGGAAGTCTGCCCAGGGATCTCCATGGCTTTGGGAAGTACCTCGGTACAGAAACCAGCCAAGAGAGCCGTCGTTTCCGGAGTAGTAGCGATTTTCCTGATAGCGGAGCGCCTGACCGCCGAACTTAATCGTATGACGCGCAAGCTGCCAGCTTACGTTCTCGCCATAGGTAAAGGCGTTCACGATGCTGTCGGAGTTGATGCCCGCGTAAGCGCCATTGCCCTGCGCCTGTGCGGTGGTACCGATTGGGTCAAGGGTAGAGACGGCGGAATTCAGATCGAAGGTAGAGATGCCGGGAACGATCTGCGTTCCGGGGATCCCCAGCTTCTGGTTGCCTGAGGTTCCGAACTGGCCACTGATATCCTGCGGAGCCGAGATATAGCGGGTGCGTCCGTAGCCGGCACGCGCTTCGCTCACAATGTGCGGAGAGATGATGTGCGTCCAGTTAATGATGAAGCCCGTGTAGGGATCGGAGTTGTTGGTGGGGATGTCGGTCGGCATGGTGACCTTGCTATAGCCACTTCTTTCGCGACCAATGCTGAAGCGACCCGAGACGTTATCGCTATTGGTGACTTTGGCATCGATCTTGATGTCGCCTTGATCGTTATGGGTAGATTGACCGTAAGAGCCGCGATAGTTGCGCACAATGCCGTTGGCGCTGGTGCTGGCTACGTTGGGCTCCGGGTAGAGCTCGGGGTGCGCGAGCAGATACTGCGCGGCCGGGTTGGTAATCTGAACCGTTTGTCCCAGGATAGGTGCATAGCCCGCGCGCATTGCCTGGGTGGCAACGGAACGGAACTCGGTGGTGCTATTGTGCTGCCGGGCTCCCTGATAATCCACGAAGAAGAACAGGCGATCGCGAATAATGGGGCCGCCGAATGTTCCGCCGAAGATGCCGCGATTGAGCGAGGGGACCGCACCGATCGCCGACTGATCGGCAGTGTGCTTGTTTGACCAGCTATTGGCGTTGAGATTGGTGTTTTCGATGAACCAGAAGGCATTGCCATGGAACTGATTAGTGCCGCTCTTGGTCACCATGACGACCTGACCGCCGTTCGCGTTGCCGTACTCGGCCGTTGCATTGCCGGTGATGATGTGGAGCTCGCCTATCGCATCGACATTGGGGCTGTAGCCGATGTAGTTGTCGATTGCTTCGTTGATGTCAGCTCCGTCGAGCGTGTAGTTGTTGGACTGCTCGCGGTTACCGTTTACGAAGAATCCACCGTTATAGGAGCTTCTGCCTACGTTGTTCTGGGCCGATGGATTGGGTGAGATCGCTCCGGCGATGAGAGTCGTCAGCGAAGAGAAGTTACGCGCCTGGATCGGAAGCTCCGTTGCCTGAGCCGCCGTGATGGTGTCGCCCGTGGTCGGGTTTTCGGTGTTAATGATGGGAGCCGCGGTGGTCACCACGACGTTTTCATTCGTCGAACCGACGTTGAGTTTGGCGTCGATCCTGGCTTCCTGGCTGACCTCGAGGGCGAAGGGGCCAGCAGTGGATGAGTTGAATCCTGAAGCAGAGATGTTGATTTTGTAGTGGCCGATCTGAAGGAAGCGAATTGTGTAGACGCCGGCCGTGTTGGTTGTCGTCGGTGTCTGAACGCCGGTATCGACGTTGACTGCCACCACTTTGGCTCCGGCGATCGCCGCTCCGCTAGGGTCGCTCACAGTACCGGTCACGGATCCCGTAATGGTTTGCGCCAACAGTCCGATACAGCTGGCAAAGGACAAAAGGACACTGCATAACACGATGCGTGTTCTCATGGGAAAGCCTCCACTGAAATTTGGTCGAATGCCCAGTTTTTACTCGGACTTTTAAAAGAAGAGCTTCACTCACTCCGGCCGACGGGGCGCCCGCGTGTCTCGAATTTTGTTATCGATCGAGAATGTAGAAGTTGCTTTACTGTATAGACAACTGTACTAAGATGGCAAGGCAAAAGTTTTCGTCTTTTCACCTTTTGATAACGAAGCAGAGACGTCCGATTCTGCCAGGGAACGAGGCGCCGATTTTCATCGTAGTTGTAGACAAAGGCCAGAAGATGTAGATAGAACGGACACGGATTCTTCGTTTTTTGTGTCTGACCTGCCCAGGAGAGAGATCGATATCGTGTCAAAAAATCAGATCCAGGCCACTTCCTCTACTCATACATTAGATAAGAATGGGTTTATCCCTCTCTACTACCAGATTCAAAGGGCTCTGATGGAGAAGATTCACTCTGGAGAGCTCTCAGAGGGAGATCTGCTGGCCTCGGAAGAAGAGCTTGCACGCCTGTATCAGGTCAGCCGGATGACTGCACGGCAGGCTCTGCACGGCCTGAAGACCCGCGGTTATGCCCTGAGCC
Organism: Edaphobacter sp.; assembly: GCA_035316475.1. Lineage (GTDB taxonomy): Bacteria > Acidobacteriota > Terriglobia > Terriglobales > Acidobacteriaceae > Edaphobacter. Next base: position 9,349 of record DATHJA010000325.1, read on the forward strand.
AGAAGGGGCGTGGAACATTTGTCACCAAGCCGAAGCTTGAAAAGAACATCATGCATCTGCGCGGATTTACCGAGGACATGAAACAGCGCGGGATGCAACCTAGTTCTCAACTGCTGGAGCAGACGGTCATGAAGGCCACCGAGGAATTGGCCGAGAGCCTGAAGATCGAGCTCGAGAACGCCGTCATGAAGCTGCGGCGCCTGCGCCTGGCCGATGGCATCCCCATGGCTCTTGAAGAGTCGTTTATACCGCTGCGGCCTTTTCCCGGGCTGGAGCGAATCAATTTCGCCAAGCAGTCACTCTATTACATCCTTCGCGAGAACTATGGGGTGCGGGTGGCCTGGGCCGATGAGATTATCGAAGCCCTGCCGGCGACGCGCGAGGAGTCTGAGCTCCTCACGATCCCCAAGAGAGCCAGCGTCCTATCGATCTCACGCGTCATCATCACCACGGAACAGACACCGATCGAGGTGGCATGCTCACGGTACCGGGGCGACCGTTACCGCGCGCTGATCCGGGTTCCGACGACGACGATCGAGTAAAGCGTGATGAAGGTCAGTCTTTTGTTGCCGCGACAAATCGGGCAGTGATCGTCTCCGGACGCGTGATTGCGGAGCCTACGAGCACCGCATACGCTCCCAGATCAAGGGCCTTGCGGACGTCTTCCGGCTGCTGGATATGGCCTTCGGCAATGACAGGGATTTTCAACTTTGCTACCAGAGCCTGCAACAAAGGCCACGACATCTGCCGGATGCCTGCGGTCTCGGCGGTGTAGCCGTAGAGGGTCGTGGCTACGGCGTTCGCACCTGCCTCCTGCGCCGCGATACCGTCTTCCAGGCTGGCGACATCGGCCAGGACAGGGTGTCCCAACTCCGCCTGAATACGGCGAACCAGAGCTGGCCAGGGTTCGGCTTCCTTCAGCCGACGATGGGTGCAGTCGAGGGCAATGATGTCGGCGCCCGCATTGGAAACAGACAGGGCCGCCTCGAAGGTTGGCGTGATGTAGACTTCGCCATTCGAGTCCTTCGCTTTCACCATGCCGATGATTGGGCGGTCCGTGATCTGGCGGAACGATCGAACCGCTCTCTCTCCTTCGGCCCGCAGGCCGGCTGCTCCTCCCCGAAGCACAGCGGTGGCCATTCTGGTGACTGTACTTAGGTCATCCATTGGGTCCCCCGGGTCGGCCTGGCAGGAGACGATGAGATGACCTTTCAAAGAAGAGAGGATGGCCTTCGCTTTCTCTTCAACCAAATCGGATGCCAAATACCCCTCCATAGACCGGCCCCGCGGCCTGGTTTCTACAGGCCTGCAGGATGTCGTTCTCTGATATGAGGATACGAGATTTGGTGGATGCTAAGCGTGCATGTGCATCGGCCAACCGAGGTATTTGCTCGCTGCTTCTTTGACGGCTCCGGCAACATGAGAGAAATTGGCTGCGACGTGATGCTCAAAGCCGTTCTCGCAAATGTGGTGCAGCAGTTGCTGCATATTTGGGATTTCGACTACGCCGGCTCCTCCGAAAGTTTGCAACGGATCATCTGTAAAGCTTCCCTGCCCTGTATAGCCTTTGATCGTTCCGTCAAAATCATCGGTCGAGAAGCGAACGAAAGTCATCGGTCCGGACTTCACTCTTCCATCCAGGGTGCCGAAGGTGTTGTCTTTTCCGACGGTCCCGGCGATGATCTGCTGGAAATCCATCTTTACTCCCTCCCGGAAGAAGTGCTTGGGCAAGTTGGAGCAATGAAAGCAAACTGCCTTATTGGGATCGGCACCATAGTTATTATTCCAGTCGAGGAGGGCGGAGGGAGTTTCGCTGGCCAGCGTGAGGGCATGCATGGAGAGAGTCCCCATGGTGTCGACCTCGCAGGCGCTTGGCAGAAGCTTCTCGCTCATCATGCTCATGACGGTACAGGGAACGACGCCGAAGAACTCTTCGAGTGACGTCCAGCACTGGACCGAGGTGACATCAAGGGTATTGGATTTCATCCAGGCGTCGATCACGACTCCCAGCTTCGACATCTTGAGGAGAGCCGCTTCGGGCACGTCATGAGTGGGGAGATAACTCTTGATCGCGCGGAGTTTCTCCTGAACTTCGTGCTCGCCATCATTTAAACGCTGAATCCTTCCTAACACTTCGCTCAGGTCCAGTGTGTCTACCGTAATCCCACTTTTCTCCAACAGCTTTTCTGAGTAGCGCACGGTGTTAAATGCCGCGGGGCGCGCTCCGATCGCTCCGATGCGGAGGTTCCGGAATCCGCGAACGATACGGCAGGTTGCCGCAAAGTCCCGGAGATCAGCAGTGAACTGATCGGAGTCTGGGGCCTCCGTATGCAGCGTTGTCAGCGTGCAGGGGATACCATATTGCCGAAGGTTGTTGCAGATGGACATCTTGCCGCAGAAGCTATCCCGACGGTAAGCGATGCTCATCTTTCCCGCATCATCGGGAGTCGCCTGGATCAGGATCGGGACCTGAAGGTTGGCCAGGCGAATGGCGTCGGCGAGGCCGCGCTCCTCACCGAAGTTAGGAAGCGTAACGATGATGCCGTCAATCTCGCGAGCGTGGCTCTGAAACAGCTCGGCACATATCCTGGCCTCGGCGTAGGTTTCGACCGCTCCAAAGGCAGTCTGTTCCGGAGTGACTACGATCGCTTTGTGTCCTTGCCGCTCGAGAGCTGCAATCATCTCAGTGCGGCCGGTTGCCGCCAGGTGGCTCGGGAAGAATCCCCGATTCCCTACAATGACTCCAAACGTCATCTGTCTTGCCATCTTTCCCCCAAACTACCTTTGTTTCTGCCGCGGACGGCGTTTCGAAGACCTCAGCCTTTACCGGGCCGAAAACGAATTACATAGAACACACCGAAGATCAGGAGAAGGAATCCCCACCAGAGCGTTGGGTGCAATTCATTCAGTATCGTTGGAGCTTCATGCCCCATAGCTTCGTAGATTCCATATGGGAAGAGAATTAGCCCATAGATCAGGGGTAGAAGTCCTACGAAGAACCAGATCGATATCTTTTCGCCTCGTCCCGTTCCGTCAGCCATTTGTATCGCTCCTACCAGAAGATCAGGTTTAAAACGAAGAACACCACAATCACAACACACGCCCAGAAGATCGGCTTCTGCCATAGCGACCTTGCTCCATCGTCCGGAAGCTGCGTCGCTCCATATACAAGACCAGCAAGCTGCGCATCGGGGGTCGGCTCTGTCATCATGCTTACCACATAGGTGACAGTAACGCAGATAAGGAAACTCCACAGCGCTCGGTAGAGATTTTCGGCCATGGGCTTTGCGTCAGGAGAAAGCGCGATGTATTGCAGAGCGGCCCCATCACGCTGCACCCAGATCCACATGGCAATAGAAGCAACCGTGCCTGAGAGGAGCCCCCAGAATCCTCCTGCACGTGTTGCTCTCTTCCAGAGCATGCCGAGCACGACCGTACCGAACAGCGGCGCAATGAAAAAACTGAATAAGGCCTGGACGTAATCCATAATGCTCGCGGCATGCGCCACCAGAAAGGCCGTTCCTACCGAGATCAACATGCCGACAATCGTCGACCACCGTCCCATCGAGACGTAGTGGCTATCCGACGCATTCTTGTTCATATATGCGCCGTAAATGTCATAGGTCCACACTGTGGAAAATGCGCTGACATTGCCGGCCATACCGCTCATAAATCCCGCCACTAGAGCGGTAATTCCCAATCCCAGAAGACCCGGGCCGCAGTAGCGGATCAACATCAGTGGAAGCACTTCGTTGTAGCTGTGCTGACCAGTCGCCGCGGCAACATCCTCCCCCACAAGATGCATCAGGCTTCCATCCGGATTCTTGAGAACCGTCAAAGCCAGCAGTCCAGGAATGATAACGATGAGGGGGACAGCCATCTTGAAGGCGGCTCCGATAATGGGTGCCATCTTGGCTGAACGAAGATTATTTGCCGAAAGGACTCGCTGAACTACAAGAAAGTCTGTCGTCCAGTAGCCAAAACTAACGACGAAGCCCAATCCAAAGACGATTCCCGTCCAATGAACCCCCATCGGGTTATCCCGGAAGCTTCCGAGAGTGCTCCAGAGATGGGTGTAATCGGAGGAGCCGACATTCGCGGCGATCTGCGCCTTCAGGTTCTGCCAGCCACCAGCTTCGATCAGCCCAAGAATAGGAATCAAGGCCGCCCCTGCCCAGATCAACACGAACTGCAGGACCTCATTGATAATCGCCGAACGCAGCCCGCCCAGCATGACATAGACAGCCACTGTTACAGCACCTACCCAGATGGAAAAACTGATATTCCAGCCGAGCACAATCTTCATCACCAATGCCATGGAGTACATGTTGACGCCGCTCATCAGCACCGTCATCAATGCAAAGGAAGCAGCGCTTACCCCTCGCGCACCTTCTCCAAAGCGAAGTTGCAGATATCCGGGTACGGAGTGTGTTTTCGAGATGTAGTAGAACGGCATCATCACGATGCCGAGAAAGAGCATCGCTGGAATGGCACCAATCCAATACCAGTGGGCTGCCAGAATCCCATATTGATAAGCCGCGCCAGCCCAGCCCATCAGCTCCAGTGAGCCGAGATTCGCGGACACGAAGCTCAATCCTGCAATCCAGGCAGACATCTCTCTTCCCGCAAGAAAAAATTCTTCGCTTGTGTTCGTCGAACCCTTCACATAGAAACCGATGAAGATTACGACGACGAAGTAGAGCGCCAGGATTGCGATATCAATCGGGGCGAGAACCGTCAGTCGGCTGGATGCAAGGAACAGGAGCAGGTGTGGAGAACAGGTTGGCATCAGGAGAAATCCTAGCAAACGACCGGGAAGAATTTATTATTTGTCTCGAAATAACCATGACAAGTCTAAAGCTTTTCATGACACTTAAGAAAGATAAAGTTCCTGCAAAGCGGCCTGGTACCTCTCCATGGCTTGTCGGTATACCTGGTGACGGTCGGCCTGCGGAACCTGCTTTCCATCTTTCGATACACTTACGCAGCGGTCGGCAATATCAACCAGACTGGAGGAGGGCCCGCCAGAGGCGCAACGAAAGGCATACATCGCCTGCATCGCAGCTCCAAGACATCCGGCCTCTTCTTCGGCTGGCACCTGAATCGCGGCTCCGGTAGCGTCGGCGAGAAGCTGGCGCCATTCTCTCGAGCGTGCGCCACCTCCGATCACAAAGATCACATCGGGTTCCCGTCCATTTAATATCCGGTCCAGCCCGCTCAGAACTCCGAAGCTCACACCTTCGACCGCGGCTCGAATCAAGTTTTCGCTCGTGAAGTTATTCGAAGAGATACCAACGAGGGTTCCCCGGGCACTCGGGAGGTTCGGTGTTCTTTCTCCGTTGAGAAAGGGTAAAAAGGACATACCATCCGCTCCAGGACGGGTTGCCAGCAATGCTGCATCGAGGTCGTTGACCGTTTTGCCAACCGTATGAAGGGTTCTGGTGACAACATTCGTCGCATTCATTGTGCAGACCAACGGCAGCCAGCCTCCCGACGAGGAGCAGAAGGATGCAACAGATCCGGTCGCATCCACTACAGGGTGCTCGCAAAAGGAGTAGACCGTGGAGGAGGTCCCCAGGCTCAAGGTTACGACTCCCTCTCTGACATTGCCGGTTCCAATCGCACCCATCATGTTGTCTCCACCTCCTGAAGAAACAATGCAATCGGATGAGATTCCGAGATCCGAAGCGACCTCTGGCCGAAGAATCCCCACGATGTCTTCGGGTCGGAGAAGCGGCGGTAAAGCTCTTTTAAGAGATCCAGACTTTCCGTCGATCAGGTCAAGTACTTCAGCTGACCACTTACGTGTTCGCACATCAAAGAATGCCGTACCGGAGGCGTCTCCATATTCGGCGGCCAGATTTCCTGTAAGCCAGAAGTTCAGGTAGTCGTGAGGAAGGAGGATATGGCGGATACGGGCGAAAGCTTCCGGCTCATTTTCCTTCAACCACAGCAGTTTTGATGCTGTATAGCCGGTGAGTGGAACAATACCTATCTTCTCCAGGCAAGCAGCGCTTCCTCCCAGCCTTGCGACCAACTCATCATTCTGCGGGGCTGTCTCGGTGTCATTCCATAGTTTCGCTGGTCGAATTACCCGCATCTCTTCATCCAGCACAACCAGACCATGCTGTTGTCCCGAGACCGCGAGGGCAACCACTTTAACATTCGGAGCCTGAGAGAGCGCCTGCCGGACTGCTTCACGTAGAGCATCCACCCACCATTGCGGCTCCTGTTCTCGGGCGCCATTTTCTCTCTCAATTAAGGCGTGCGCGGCATATCCTCTTCCGAGAGGTTTCCCGTCCTCATCGATCAGCACCGCCTTGGTTCCCTGCGTTCCACAATCAATCCCGAGATACATTACTTGCCTCCATGCAGACACAGGGTTACGGTCGTTTTCGATATTCCGATAAGCGATCTATTTTGAGAGAGAATGTTCACGGCATTCGCTCGCGCTTTACCCTGCGCGCAGCATGCGTCGACCGATGGTAGTGAGAGTGCCGCTGCAAGAGCAATGCCGCGCCACCACTCAAACGTGCCAAATATCCATCCCCTGCAGTCGTCAGCAAGGGCGCTGCCCCAGCCAACATCCCGGCTTCCAGTTCTCGCTGCACAATCGGACCTAATACATCCCAACTGGATGTCATCTCGCCGGTGATCAGAATTCTTTCAGGAGAAAGAGCGGCCGTGACCAGACGCAGACCTCGCCCTAACGCCTCAGCTTGTAACTTAACCGCCTTGAGTGCATATGGATCTCCATCCTGAACCAGACGTAACAAGCTTTGCATATCTTTGACCTGAGATTTATGAGAGAACCTTCGATACATTTTGAGAGCCGCCCGCGAAGAAGCAAACATCTCCCAGCATCCTCGCTGACCGCATTCGCATATTGGACCCTTTGGATCGACAGGAATGTGACCGAATTCTCCCGCGAGGCCATTGAACCCAGAATGCATTTGACCGCCGGCCAGAATTGCAGTACCCAATCCCTCAGAAACAGCAATCAACACGGCATTTCGAACCCCCTCCAACCTTCCAAACCAGAGCTCCGAAAGGAGGCAGGCATTTGCATCATTGTCGATCTCAACCTGTAAACCCATCGCCTTTTCCAATGCCGATTTGATATCAAATCCACCCCACTTCAGATTTGGCGCCATCAAGAGCTTATAGGTCACCGGATCGACTCTTCCCGGAACACTCACACCAATGCCCTCGAAGATCTTCTCCTTATATTTGCTTCGCAACGATCGCATCTTTTTGACCAGCTCCGCGATTGCGGCGTCCGGATCCGTTGCAGTCATAATGGTTTCGTGCGACAAGAAACGGCCACTCAGATCGACAACTGCAATGATTGCCTGATTTGGCCGTATATCCAGCGCCAGGGTTACCAGGTCGTCGTTGACAGATAGCATCGTCGATGGCCTGCCGCGGCCGCTTCGCACGACAGCCCCTTCTTTTACCCATCCCTCTCCAATCAAATCCTCTACAATCGCTGAGATTGTGCTGGGTTGCAAACCAGAGAGCCTGGACAAATCTACGCGGGATACAGGTTGCCGAAAACGAATAAACTCCAGGACTATATCGCGATTAATATCCCGAGCCATCTCACTGGATGCCAGTTGAGCGGAGGCAAGATCGATCCGTCGAACGCCATAGTGTTGCGCATGGGGCGGTTCATTATTATGGATGCGAACTCTGGATGGCGTTTTCATTTATTTTGACGATCATAATATCAGTCCCGCTACGGGCGTGGGCAGCCATCCCCAAGTCCCTGGCTATCACGAGACTCGTCGCTCAAAAACAAGCTATCCTTCACGGCAACGAATGATGACAGCTAATGCACTTCGCTGTTCATGAATGCTCAGCGCACTTCTCGTTACTCTGCAGAACAGGCGAGGTGAACTTATAACACGTTATTGTCCCGAAGATCGTCTCATCAAAAAATTGGGGGCACGGATTTTTTCAGACGCAGGAGACAATAGAAAAGGCTAAGGACTCCCTTTCGCAGGGGATTGTGAGTGGATCAAATCCTACGTTCCTGAGTGCAGAAGAGAGGTTCCTTCGTATCACAGAAGATTGTGCGAAACGTTCGTAGAATGACGGCGGCATACTTCAATAATGCCGCTTGAGAGGGATCCCATCTTTTCCAGCCCGCAGATTCGCGGGACACGTGACTTCGCCATGACTTATCCCAACACTCCAGCCGGCAGTAATACATGGATATCGACCAGCTGCTTCTGACT
>DATHJA010000326.1:0-5867 GCA_035316475.1 Edaphobacter sp.
GTCGTGGCCGGAATCACGCCGTTCAACTTTCCGGCGATGGTTCCCATGTGGATGTTCCCTGTGGCGCTGGCCTGCGGCAATGCCTTCGTCCTGAAACCGAGCGAGCGCGACCCGAGCGCGTCGATCCTGATCGCTGAGCTGTTGAAAGAGGCCGGGCTTCCCGACGGCATCTTCTCCGTGGTGCACGGCGACAAGGACGCCGTCGATGGTCTGCTGGAGCATCCTGACATCAAGGCGGTGAGCTTCGTCGGCTCGACCCCGATTGCGGAGTATGTGTATGCGAAGGGCACCTCACACGGCAAGCGCGTACAGGCGCTGGGCGGAGCGAAGAACCACATGATCGTGATGCCGGACGCGGACCTGGACCAGGCCGCCGACGCTCTGGTGGGAGCGGCCTACGGCTCGGCGGGTGAGCGCTGCATGGCGATCTCGGTGGCAGTGGCGGTGACGAACGCGACCGCAGATGCTCTGCGCGAGAAGGTTATCGAGCGCATCGCCAAGTTGAAGGTCCTTCCCGGTATGGAAGGCGGCTCGGACATGGGGCCGCTGGTGACGAAGGTTCACCTGGACCGGGTAAGCGGATATCTTGCCACCGGCACGGGCGAAGGAGCGGAGCTGGTGGTCGATGGCCGCAAGAGCGCGCTTCCCAAGGGCGAGGGCTTCTTCCTGGGCGCCACGCTGTTCGACCATGTGAAGCCGGAGATGAAGATCTACAAGGAAGAGATCTTTGGCCCGGTGCTGGGGCTGGTACGGGCCAACAACTTCAAGACGGCGCTCGAGCTGGTGAACGAGCACGAGTTCGGCAACGGGACCTCGATCTTCACGCGTGACGGAGATACGGCGCGTGAGTTCGCTCACTCGGTGCAGGCAGGCATGGTTGGAGTGAACGTCCCGATTCCGGTACCGATGGCCTTCCACAGCTTTGGCGGATGGAAGAGGTCGCTGTTCGGCGACCATGCAATGCACGGTCCTGAAGGCGTCCGGTTCTATACGCGGATCAAGACGATCACGGCGCGGTGGCCGACAGGCATCCGGGCCGGGGTAGATACGACGATGCCGACCCTGGGGTAGACGCCTGTGCGGAGGTCAGTCAGCGGGCTCGGCTGTGCTCAGCTCGCGATTGGCCTCTATCAGGGATTCGGCGGTGAGGGCGTCAGCGCGGCGGAGGCTGGGGAAGAGAACGGAGGCCGAGGCGGTGACGATCAACGATCCGATGCCGCCGACGACAACCGCGCGCACGGCTCCCCACCAACTGGCGGTCAGGCCGCTTTCGAACTCTCCGAACTCGTTGGAGGCTCCAATGAAGAGCCAGTTGACGGCGCTGACCCGGCCGCGCATCTCGGGTGGAGTGGCGAGCTGGAGCATGCTCGAGCGGACCACGACGCTGAACATGTCAGCGGCTCCGGTGACAAGAAGAGCGGCCAGGCTGAGCCAGAGGTTGCGCGAGAGACCGAAGACGATGGTCGCGGCTCCAAAGATGGCGACGCAGGTGAGCATGGTGGCGCCGGCGCGGCGTTTGATGGGCCGTACGACGAGCACGAGCGAGACGATGAGGGCACCGACCGAGGGCATGGCACGAAGAAGCCCGAGTCCGCGCGGCCCGGCGTGCAGGATGTCGGTGGCGAAGATGGGCAGCAGGGCGACCGCACCGCCGAGCATGACGGCGAAGAGGTCCAGCGAGATGGAGCCGAGCAGCAGTTTTGTCTTCCAGACATATTCCAGACCGGCGAGGATGGTCTTTGCGGTGAATCCAGAGGCCTTCTTTTCGACCGGCTCAGGGCGGATCATTCCGACGAGAATGAGAAAGCCGGTCAGCATGACCAGGGTGAGCAAATAGACGATAGGAGCTCCGCGCCAGCTCTCGAGGGCTCCTGATAAGGGAAGCGTGAAGAGCAGGCCGCCGAGTGCGGGGCCGGACATGTTGGCAATCTGATAGATGGTCGCGCCCCAGGTGACTGCGTTGACGAAGTGGGCCTTGGGAACGAGCGAAGGCAGCAAGGCGCTCGAGGCCGGACCGCTAAAGGCCCTTCCCATGCCGATGAAGACGAGGACCGCATAGATGGGCCACACGCGGCCTCCAGCGAGAGCCCACGGGCTGAGCGTGAGCCAGAGCAGAACACCGGTGCAGAAGGCTTGGAGACCGTAACAGAGCAGAATGATTCCGCGGCGATCGTAGCGGTCAGCGGCGTGTCCGGCGGCGAGTACGAAGATGAGACCGGGAAGAAAGAGGGCGAGGCCGGTCAGTCCAAGGTCGAGCGCGGAGTGCGTGATCTGGTAGACCTGCCAGGCGACTGCGACCGACTGCGCCTCGGCTCCCAAGATGACCATGAGTCTTGCGCTTTGATAGAGCCGGAAGTTGCGCGAACGGAAGGCGTCTCCCGCTCGCGCCGGCGTTCGACAGTCGCTATCAACCATATCTCTATGCTGTCATACTTTAACGACTGAATGTGTCAGCAGGTTGTGAGGAAAGGGTTTATGGCTGATCGTCTCGTAATGGGGCGAGGAGAATCCAGACGTGCTCTGGCAACCGATCCGGCGCAGGCCGGACTCTGATTACCTGGCGATCCATTTGATGATGCCGATGCAATGAAAAGGATTTATTGTTCAGGGACGATTGATTTTTTTGTCGTTCCGGAACAGATTCTGTCTTTGGTAAAGAGGGTCCCTTGCGATTTCAGACGGTGAAGCGGATCCCGGGCCGGGATCCGGAGCTGGTTTTGGGGGTGCTGGAAGATTGTCTTCGCGCGATTTCAAACGATGTTGTACGTGAAGGCAAGCGAATCACACTCTACGGGCTGGGGCCGTCGCCCCGGGGGATCAACCGGAATGATACGGCGGTGATCGACGTCAAGGCGGAGGACGGCGTAACAACTATTGATGCGGATGTACGATATCAAGCGTCCGCTTTTCTAGGCACAGCTCCACAGGATGCAGTGGTGCAGGCGAAGCTCGATCGAGTGTTTGAGGCGATGCTGGCTCAGCTTGGCCTGGAGCGATGGTACAGCCAGGTCCATGAGCAGGCGTCGGTAGCTGTCGATAGGCCAGTTATGCAGGTAGAAAACGCCGCGTGGGCTGTCTCTGGGGATGTTTCGGTTGAAGTCGAAGCCAGGGAGAATTCTTCACTTGGCGTGGTGGCCGACGAGCCTCAGCTCGCTGAGGAGATAGTCAGGCTGGAACCCAGTGTGACGGCGCCTCTCGATCCGAAAGCGGGAGATTCGGAATCAGAGCCTGTCGCTGAGGAAGTGGGGGCTGCAGAATCTCCGGAAAGCTCTGAACACAAAACTGCAACGGTCGTCGAAGAGGCGCAGGCCCCGGAGGTCGTGGTCCCCGTGCCTGCCGTGGAGAAAGAGACGGTGGAGCAACAGAAGAAATCCATAGTGGCATCTCCAGCGACGAAGCCGAAACTGGAGCTCGTTGCCAGGACGACCCCCCGGGACGACTCCTCGAAGACGTCGACTTCCCAGTCTGCGGTCCCCCTGCACCGCGAATCGAGCTTCGAGGAAGAAGACGCGAAGAGATCGCGCCAGCTTAAGTGGAGCGCGTGGATTGCAGCAATTGTCGTCCTGGTGGTTGCCCCGGCGGCGTGGCTCTTTCTACCGAGTCATCTGCAGGAGGAGACAACACAGCCACAGGCGCAGCAGCCGACCCTGGTTGCGACTTCTCAGGCAGCGCCAGTGCAGCCTGTCCCCGTGCCTGTTGCCGCGAAACTGCCGGGGACGGACGAAGACCCCGCGGCAGTGATCAACGAATGGGAGACGTCCATGAGGTCGGGCGACGCCGCCGCGCAGGCAGCGTTCTACGCCGATCCGGTCGATCACTACTTCCTTCGCCGCAACGTTGGCAGGAATGAGGTCGTGACGGCGAAGCAGGCGTCGATCGACAAGCGAAAGGGCGTGTGGACCGTGAAGATGGAGCGGGTGAAGGTGACCCGCCCGAACGACAGTACTGCCAGAGTCAGCCTGATCAAGCACTACATGGTGCAGCAGGGAGGCACGGCCGTCTCCGAATGGTTTGTGCCCTCTGTGCTTCAACTCGTCCGCGCCGATGGCAGGTGGCAGATCTCCTCGGAGCGCGACCTGGGCTGGGCTCCCACGATGGATGATCTGGAAGAGTGAAGGCTTATGCCTTCTGGTGTGACTTGAGCAGGGCCAGAACCTCTTCTGCGTGGCCTTCGGGTTTTACGTCCTCGAAGATGTGGATGAGGCGCTGGCCTTTGCCCGTGTCCGGGCCGATGAGATAGGTCGTACGCTTGACGCCTTTTACCAGCTTGCCGTACATGTTCTTCGGTTTGATGAGGTCGTAGCGGTTGATCAGGACCATGTCGGGGTCGGCGAGAAGATCGTAGGGAAGGTCGTACTTATCCTTGAACTTCTTCTGTGCCTTGACGGTGTCCCGCGAGATGCCAAGGACGACGATGCCCTGCTTCTTGAACTTGGTAAAGGCATCGCGAAAGCCGCAGGACTCGATAGTGCAGCCGGGGGTATCGGCGCGCGGGTAGAAAAACAGCACGACGGGCGAATCCTTGAAGTCGGAGAGGGAGACGTCCTTGCCGTCCTGGTTCTGAAGGGTGAAGTCTTCTACGAGATCGCCGGGTTTCATCTTTGTTCTCCTGATTCTTAAACTTTAGTTAGCGACTCACCGGTTTGACGGTCATCGGTGTCTGATTGACGATTTTAATCTCGAAGATGGCGGGCCACCGTTTTCCTGTAACGAAGAGCCGGTCATGTTGTGCATCGTAAGCGATGCCGTTCAGGACCGACTCAGCGTCGATCTTCTGGTCATCGGGAAGGATGCCGGCGAGGTCGATCCAGCTAATGACGTGTCCGTCCTGCGGCGAGATGCGGGCTATGCGGTCTGAGTGCCAGATGTTGGCGTAGATCTCGCCTTTAACGTACTCAAGCTCGTTGAGCTGGAAGATTGGTTTCGATCCGTCCTTGACGACGATGTGGCGAGTTTCTTTGAAGGTCTCGGGATCGCGGAAGCGCAGGGTTGCCGTACCGTCGCTGGTGATGATCTCTTTGTTTGTGCGGGTCATGCCCCAGCCTTCGCCTGTGTAGGTGAATTGCTTTATGGGGCGCAGGCTGAAGCGGTCATAGACAAAGCAGATGTGCGATTGCCATGTCCACTCGTAGATGTTCGGTCCCCAGTTCACGATGCCTTCGCCGAAGTATTGCTCGGAAGATCGCGGCTCTGAAGTGGCCTGCCTGTCTCCGGCTTGATGGCCATAAGGGCGGAGTGACCCTTCAGACCAGTGCCTTCATAGAAGAGCCCATCGAGGTAGAAGAAGCCTTCGGTATAGCTGTCGGTGGAATGAGGATACCTGGCCACGACCTTGTAGCCTGCGACTGGTGCCGCGACCGCCATGCCGGTGATTGCAACAACAGCGCCCAGAGCAAAACTTCTGACCGTACGAAGAAGGTGAACGGATACTGGCATGAGATGTGCGGTCGCCGAGCCTTACTTAAGCACGATCAGTGTTTTTTCGAGCGACGCCGAATCTTCGACGTTGAGCGAGGGGATCGCCGAGTCTCTTCCGAGGATCTGGCGGTTGAGCCCAGTGAGCACCTTGCCTGGACCAACCTCGATGAAGTGAGTTGCTCCCTGTGAGGCGAGAAGTTGGATGCACTCGACCCAGCGCACCGCTCCGGTGACCTGGCGGATGAGGCAGTCGCGAACATCGGGTCCGCGGGTGACGAGACGGGCGTCTACATTGGCAGCTACAGGAAAGGCTGGATCGTTGAAGACGATGCTCTCGAGATCCTTTGCGAGCGCGTCCTGCGCGGGCTGCATCAAAGCGCAATGGAAGGGGGCGCTGACGGGCAGCATCACGGTGCGCTTGGCTCCGGCCTCCTTGCAGAGGGAGGCTG
>DATHJA010000327.1:0-2465 GCA_035316475.1 Edaphobacter sp.
GAATACGCTCGTCGTCGGCTTTGCTGCCGAGACCGAAGACGTGCTCGCGAATGGCCGCGCCAAGCTTGCTCGCAAGGGCACGGACGCTCTGGTGGTGAACGACGTCTCCAGTAGCGAGACCGGTTTTGACTCCGACCGCAATGCGGGCTGGTTTCTAACGCTGGAGAACACGGTTGAACTTGCACTGAGCACGAAGGTGCAGATGGCCTCGCGCATTCTCGACGAAACGGCGCGGCTTCGGACCTCCCGGGGCCACGCGATGGCGGGGCGGAGTTAGTATCCTCCCGCGATCGCGGACTGAATTCTACTTTCCGACATATTCGCTCCTTCTCTATGTGAAACGACTGCTAGCAGGTGCCGGATTTTGCTGTAACAAGACCGCCCGTAAACGTTATGGAGCATCCGCTAATCGTGACACTTGAGGTGAGGCCGTTATGGCCGCCAGCGGTGAAGAAGTCGGCTGCGACCGATTTGCCGTTGGCGTTGACGGTGCTTCCATTGAAGAAGATCGCAGCAGCTCCACTCAATCCTGTCGGGTATATGGCATATCCGGTTTTATTTCCTGCCGTATATCCAAACCCAGAATTGAATCCAATCGAAGCGCCGGAACCTGTGCCAGAACTTATGGTGTTGAACCCAGCATCGCCGGTGTTGTGGATATATGATCGCTGGCTGGTGTAGGAGAAGAATCCAGAAGATCCATCATTGATATTGCATCCAGTAAACAGACAAGATGAGTTCGTGATCAGAGATACGGTGCCGCCAACGAAGGGGATATCGTGAATATCCAACGTGAATTTATTTTCCGATGCAGAAGCTGGAGAAGATCAGCCGCAGGATATCTTCGGCAGTTGTCGCGCCCGTCAGGCGGTCTAGAGCAGCGAGCGTGTTGTAGAGATCGACGAGCAGCACCTCGTGGGGAAGTGAGGCGCTGACTGCTTCCTTCGCCTGATGCAACGATGCCAGCGACTCGGACACCGCCTGTCTCTGGCGAAGATTCGTCACCAGCGCGGTCTCCTGCGGGGGCGCCCCTTGTGTCGCAGTCTGCAGGATCGCCTGCCGCAGCTCCGCGATCCCTTGACCGGTCACGGCCGAGGTGCGCACCACCGGCGCTGATCCCTCGAACGGCAGCTTTGCCGCGCCCAGGTCCAGTTTGTTCGCCACAATCAGTATTGACCTGTCCGCAATGGCTGCCATTGTCTTTTCATCTTCCGGGTCGGGGGCTGCGGCTCCATCGACGACCATCAGTACAAGGTCAGCGTCGGCCATCGCCTCGCGCGATTTGGTAATGCCGATGGTCTCCGCTTCGTCGCTGGACTCGCGCAGGCCCGCCGTATCGATCAACTCCAGTGGAATTCCTTCGAGGGAGACGCGCTCCGTCACGAGGTCGCGCGTCGTGCCGGGAGTCGAGGTCACGATGGCGCGCTCCCGCTCCACCAGCCGGTTGAAGAGCGACGACTTGCCGACGTTGGGCCTGCCCACGATAGCCATGCGAAGACCGTCGTGGAGGATCCTTCCGTATCCGAAGCCGCGCTCAAGCTCGCGCAGCGGCGCTTCGATCTCGTCGAGCCGCGATGCGATCTCCTCGGTGGGCATCGTGTCGATATCGTCCTCGGCGAAGTCTACGCCAGCTTCGAGGCCCGCAATCAGCACGATGAGGCGCTGCTTTACAGGAGCGACCTTGCGTGAGAGCGCTCCGCCGAGCTGCTGCGCTGCGATGCGGGCCTGATGCAGCGTCGAAGCATCGATCAGGTCGCGCACGGCCTCGGCCTGCGTCAGGTCTACACGGCCCGAGAGAAACGCCCGCTCGGTGAACTCGCCCGGCTCGGCCAGGCGCGCTCCTGTCTCCACGGCCCGCTCGAGCGCGTAGCGCAGCAACACGGGCGATCCGTGCATCGCGATCTCAACCACGTCTTCCGAGGTGTAGGAGTGTGGAGCAGCAAAAAAGGTCGCGACGATCTCGTCCAGCGTTTCGCTGGTTGCGGCATCGATCATGTGGCCGAAGCGCGCTCTTCCCGCCTCAAGCGGACGAACCAGACGCACCATTCCCTCGGCGATCGCGCGGGCGCGGCTGCCGGAGAGGCGAACGACGCCGATTCCGCCCCGTCCCGGCGGCGTGGAGATGGCCACGATGGTGTCTGTCTGCACGTCAGGGCCGGTCTCGGAGCGCGTATCCATAGGAAAAGTATGGCAGACGGGTGGCAGATCTATTCGGCCCATAACCCGATTCGAGCTATCGACAGATCTTGTTATTTCAAAAGATAAAATATTTCTACTCTGTGTAGGCAACGACAGGTTCCGATGTTTAGAATGTCCCCGTTGGGAAAAGACAGAAAGCTTATGGAAGGGATAAGGATGCCATTGAAAGGCGTGCTCTCTGGAGTTTTGCTTGCCTGCTCCCTGGCCGCGACAGCCGGCGCCCAGGAGAATTACTTTACGAACTGGCCGGCGGGGACCAGCCCGCA
>DATHJA010000328.1:0-31127 GCA_035316475.1 Edaphobacter sp.
CCGGAGAGATCGACGGCGGCGACGGCGAGGGTTTCATCCATCGCCATGACGAAGTATCCGGCGCGAAGGATGCCTTTCTTGTCGCCGAGCGCCTTGTTGAAGGCCTCGCCCAGCGCGATGCCAACGTCCTCGACGGTGTGGTGTTGATCGACGTCGAGGTCGCCCTTGCAGGTGAGCGTGAGGTCGAAGCCGCCATGGCGAGTAAAGAGCTCAAGCATATGGTCGAAGAAACGGATGCCGGTGGCGACCTTGTAGACGCCGGTGCCGTCGATGTTGAGCTTCAGCGCAATCTGGGTCTCTGTAGTGTCGCGCTTGATCGTTGCCGTGCGCAGCTTCTTATTTGCAGCCATTTCTTCTAGAGCTCCTGTGCTTTCTTGTTTTCTGTGGGGCTGAAACCGTAGACGGGCTTCCAACCGATTTCATCGAGTGAGGCCTTCAGGGCTTCGAGTCCGCGTGTGACCTGATCGCCGATGCCGATAGTGATGCGGACGTAGCCATCGCAGCCGGGGTCTGACGAGCGGTCGCGGAGGAGGACGCCCTGGCGACGCATGGCGGTGACGAGCTCCTTGTGGAGTGGGCCGATCTTCATCAGGACAAAGTTGGCCGCGCTGGGAAAGTAGTGCACGCCCAGCTCGTCGAGGCCGCCCATCATGCGCTCGCGTCCGATGCGAATCTGTTCCGCATACCAGGTAATGTAGGCATCATCTTCGATGGCTGCGGTGAGGCAGTCGAGCGCGACGCCGTTGACGTTGTAGGGCGAGCTTACCTTGCGCAGATAGCCGATGAGCTCAGGGCTTCCGGCGAGCATGCCGATGCGGAGGTTTGCGAGCCCATAGGCTTTTGAGAAAGTGCGGGTGACGATGAGGTTGGGAGTGGTGGCGAGATCGCCGAGTACGGTTTCGCCATGGAAGTGGAAATAAGCCTCATCGACCATCAGGACGGCGTGTGGAGCGGCGTTAGCGATGGCCAGCAACTCGGCGCGGCTGGCCGTGGCTCCCGTGGGGTTGTTCGGGGAGGCGACGATAATGAGCTTGGTGCGCTCATTGATGGCGGCGAGAAAGCGCTCGAAGGGAAACTGCAGCGTCTCGTCGGCCTGCACCTTGCTCAGACCACGCGTCATCATGGCAATACTGACGTCGTACATGAAGAAGGAAGGCGTCGCGATCAAAGCCTCGTCATCCGGCTCCAGGAAGGCGCAACACATCAGGTGAATCGCCTCATCAACGCCGTTGGTCAGCAAGAGCTGCGAGAAATCGAGTCCGAAATGCGCAGCTACCTTGCGTTCCACCGGCTCGCGCTCAGGATACTTGGTCAGTCCTTCGGCGGTGATCCGCTTCAGCCTGTCCAGAACGAGCGGCGAAGGGGCGAGCGTGTTCTCGTTGAAGTCGAGACGCAGAGCATCGCGGCCAGCGAGCGGAGGGTGATACTCCGGCATCTCGAGAACGGCTTGGCGTGGCTGTACGGTTGCGGCTTTGGTGACTGCGCTCATGTTTACCTCATTCGGATGCGGACGCTTTCGGCGTGGCCGGTCAGTCCTTCGGCGGTTGCGAGGGAGATGGCGTGCGGACCGAGCCTACGGAGGCCCTTGCGAGTGTACTCCTGCACGGTGATGATCTTGACGAAGTCGAGCGCGCTGAGGCCTCCGCGGATGCGCCCGACGCGGCCGGTGGGAAGAACGTGGTTGGGGCCGGAGATGTAGTCCCCCATCGACTGCGGAGCGTAGTCGCCGACGAAGACCGAGCCCGCGTTCGAGACCCACTTGAGATCGTCGGCGGAATCGACGGTGAGGTGCTCGGGGGCGAGGCGGTTGGTCAACGCTCTTGCCTCTTTAACAGATCGAGTGACAAATATTGCACCCTGCGCGGCAAGTGACTGCCGGGCGATCTTATTGTCTTTTGCCTGTGCTTTGACTTCGGCGGTGATAGCCTCAGCAAGTGTTTTGTTACTGGTGATAAGGACGGCGAGCGTCTCGGGGTCGTGCTCGGCTTGCGCGACGAGATCGGCAGCGATGCCCGGAGCGTAGCCGTGCTCGCTGGTAACGACAATCTCGGTCGGGCCTGCGGGCATGTCGATGCCGCACTCGGTCGAGACGAGCTGTTTGGCTGCGGTAACGAAGGTATTGCCAGGGCCGACGATCTTGTTGACTGGCGCGATGGTTGCCGTGCCGTAGGAGAGTGCCGCGATGGCTTGTGCTCCGCCGATGCGATAGAACTCGGTGACCCCGGCGAGCCATGCAGCGGCGAGGGTTTCGCGCGCGGGCTTCGGAGAGCAGACGACGATACGCTCGACGCCCGCGACCTGCGCTGGAGTTACGGTCATCAGCAGTGTGGAGGGGAGCGGGTAGCGACCTCCCGGGACGTAGCAGCCGACGCTGTCGAGCGGGCGAACGATCTGGCCGGTCTTGACTCCCTTGGTTGTGGAGATGCTCCACTCCCGCGGGAGCTGTGCTTCGGCGAAGGCGAGAATGTTGGCGCGCGCGATCATCATCGCGGCCTGGAGCTCCGCCGCGGTGGACTCCCATGCGGCTTTCATCTCTTCGCGTGTGACGCGCAGAGGCTGGCCCTTTGTGAGGCCGTCGAACTTCGCGGCATACTTCTTCAAAGAGGCGTCCCCACCTTTGCGAATATCCGTGAGGATGCGGCGGACTACAGGCTCGACCTTTGCGGTGCTGACCGCGCCGCGCCGTTCGATAGAGGCGATCAGCGCGGCGGCAGTCTTCGCGGTTCGGCCGTATGTCTTTACCAGCTTCATCGACAAACTCCAAACATTAATTGACACCGATGAACACAGATCAAAGTCAGGAATCGGTGTTGATTTGCGTTAAGTCTTCTTTCTTACAGAACAACTTTGCTCAATGGATACTCGACGATGCCAGTGGCACCTGCGGCCTTGAGCCTGGGGATCACTTCGCGAACTTCGGTTTCATCGAGGATGGTATTGAGCGCAACCCACTCGGCATCGCTGAGCTGCGAGACCGTAGGCGAGTTGAGCGCGGGAAGCACGCCGAGAACCTCGCGCAGATCAGACTTACGTGCATTGAGCATCAGGCCCACGCGTCCCTGCGCGGCGATCGCAGCGTTCAGCATCAGCGAGATGTTATTGATCTTGGCCTGCTTCCATTCGTCCTTCCAGGCGTCCTTGTTGGCGATGAGCTGGGTCTCGCTCTCCATCAGAGTCTCGATGATGCGCAGACGGTTGGCGCGGAGCGAATTTCCGGTCTCGGTGACCTCGACGATGGCGTCGGCCAGTGTAGGAGGCTTGACCTCGGTGGCTCCCCAGCTGAACTCAACTTTGACGGGGATGTTCTTAGAGGCGAAGTAGCGCTTGGTGAATTCGACCAGCTCGGTGGCGATGATCTTGCCGGCGAGGTCTTCGGGCTTCTGAAAGGGAGAATCCTCGGGAACAGCAAGCACCCACTTTACCTTCTGGCGGCTCTGCTTCGAGTAGGTGAGGCTGGTGACGTACTCGACGTCGTGCTGATTCTCGAGCACCCAGTCGTTTCCGGTCAGGCCGGCGTCGAGCGCACCGTGCTCGACGTAGCGGGCCATCTCCTGCGCACGGACGAGCATGCACTCGATCTCGGCGTCATCGATGGCGGGAAAGTAGCTGCGGCCGTTGGCGAAGATCTGCCATCCTGCGCGTTGGAACAACGCAATCGTCGCATCCTGCAGGCTGCCTTTGGGAATGCCGAGCTTCAGCTTCTTCTTGGCGTCACTCATTACTTCGTCTCCGTTTCGATCTTTTTGGTGAAACAGCTTACGGTGCCTTCATGGCAGACAAGGCCGTCGCCCTCAACTTCGACGCGGAAGAGCAGGGCATCGTTGTCGCAGTCGGTGGAGGCCTCGATGACGCGCAGGCGGTTTCCGCTGGTCTCGCCCTTCATCCAGAGCTTGGCTCGGGTGCGGCTCCAGAAGGTGACGAATCCCGTCTCCAGGGTCTTCTGATAGCTGGTCTCGTTGAGGAAGCCGAGCATGAGCATCTCGCCGGTCTTCCAGTCTTGCACGATGCCCGGCACCAGACCGTCCATCTTGGCAAAGTCGATCTTTACTGCGTCTGCCATCTCAAATCTCCCGTCTTTCGTTGACACAAGAAAAGGCCCGCTCGCGGAGTGCGCGTTAGCGGGCCTTTCAGAATCCTGTGGTCTCGAGCTTCGTTACTTCGCCACACCGGACACAGCCGCCAACACGCTCAGTGCATGATGATGGTGGTGATGCCCGTGATGGAGGTTCAGCGAACGCATCGCATTTTCAGAGTAGCGTTGACGCCGCAGGAAGTCAACTCGAGGCGCTGATGGGAGTGGGTCAGTTTGAAGTTCCAGTTTCGACCCCCTTGTGGACGTTCCCTCAGTCGCCAATCGAACGAATGACCCGCGCCGGATTTCCTCCGACAAGAGTATTCGGGGGGACGTCCCTGGTGACTACCGAACCTGCCGCGACGACCGAATTCTCGCCTACTGTTACGCCACCGATGATGGTCGCGCCGGCTGCGATCCACACGCTTTTCTCAATCACGATGGGCTTTCCGATTGTGGTGGCGCGTCGCTGCGAGGGTTCAAGGGGATGGCCCGTCGTGATAATGCTCACATTTGGCCCGATCATCACATCGTCTGCGATGTCGAGGCCGCCAAGGTCATAGAAAGTGCAGTTCTGATTTACGAAGACATTATGCCCGACGCGGATTTCGTCCCCACCGGCAGTAAAAAATGGAGGGATCAGTAAAAAGCTCTCGTCCACCTTTTTACCGATAAGTTCGCTGAACAAGGCCCGAATTTCGTCCGCATCGTTGAACGTCAAATGGTTAAGTTTGGCGGTGATCGCCGTCGCGCGTTTGACGTTTGCCACCATGGCCGCTGATTCCGGCGTCCTGCTGTAAATGATCTTGGTGCGATCGTCATCCGGCATTCGCTATTTTCCTCGGGTTGCGGTTGAGCGTGCGTTTCGGCGCACGAAAGCCGCGCCGAGCTTCGCTGAGTATAGCCACAAAGCTGAAGGGTCAGAATCCGGCCAGAGCGGTAATTCAAAATGACCCATTACCCGCTAATGGGCGCGATTCTCTGGTGGTTGCAAATGGAAGAGATCATTGACGCAGGTTATTGTCTGCCGTAGTCTTCGGGGGAAACCGCTGTCATTTTTTTCAGGAGATCTAACAGCCATGCGTATTCTTCGAAAGACTCTTCTTGCGGCCTCTCTTGTGCTGGCACTGCCGTTTTCCATGACTGCGCAGAAGCCGGCCGCCAAGACCGCTGTCACCGCAGCGACGCCTGCCGATAAGCTTGACATCAACACGGCGACCGCCGATCAGTTGAAGGCGTTTCCGGGGATTGGCGATGCCTATTCCAAGCGAATCATCGACGGCAGGCCTTATACGGCGAAGAATCAGCTCGTCTCGCGCGGTGTTCTGCCAGAGGGCGTCTACAACAAGGTCAAAGACTCGATCATCGCGAGCAAACCCAAAAAGTAGGTAAAACCCCCTTATTTCGTATCCGATGGGTTGGCTGCTACTATGCAGCCAGCCATTTTCATCTATGTTGCAGCGGTCCGCTCGTCTCCAGTACGCCCTTCTCGCACTCGTGGCGGTACTCTCGCTCACGCATGTATACCTGGGGGCTAAAGAAAATTATCAGAGCCTTGTTCACGGCCGTATCCGCGCCAGGCTTCCCTTCAATGACAGCTATTATGGACCTCTTGTAGCGCAGGCGGCGCCAGAGAGCATCGCGGCCGGGCTTCAGAATGGAGACACTGTTCTCGCGGTCAACGACCGCCCGTATACAGGCGGCGTGGTTCTTCTGGAAGAGGTGCGTCACAGCCTGCCTGGCCAGCCGCTGAGAATTCAGTATCGCCATGGCGCGTCTTCGCCTGCCGCTGCCACGATTACCCTGCACGCGGAACGCATTGCTCCTGCCTCACTGGTCGCATGGGTGTTGCATTTCGCGTTCCTCCTGATGGCGTTGCTCTGCCTGTTGGTAGGGATCTATGCGGTCTTTGCTCGTCCCCTGAATCCGCATGCCTGGCTCATTCTTGGGATCCTCGCCTTCTTCGATCCACTCTTCATCAATGCAGGGCAGATTTACAGTCCTTTCAGGCCGGTTGTGCAGATCTGGAGCGATTTTGCGCAGACGGCGATGCCTCTTTGTCTGATGGCATTCGGGATCTATTTTCCGGAGCGATCCTCTATTGATATCCGCTGCCCCTGGATCAAGTGGCTGATGGCTGTTCCGATCCTGCTGCTTTTTCCTGTGGACCTTCTCTACATCTATGGGCATGGGTATAACTACTCGGCTTCAGTGTGGCTGGATCCGATGTTCTATCGAATCGCCGTTACGGAAAATATCTTCGCTGCACTGGCGATCTCATTCTTCTTTTTCACGTTGGCTCCCAAGCTCGCACAGAGCAGTGGCGACGCCCGCCGACGGCTCCGCATCCTCTTTTACGGTTCTGTCATCGGCCTCGGTCCATTTTTCGTCATTTTCGTCATCTCCCTGATCCGTAAGACGGACTTCGGTCAGGGAATCAAGAACTGGATCATGGTTCCAGTTCTTACTATCCTTCTTCTGTTTCCTTTTTCTCTGGCCTATGTCGTTGTCGTACAGCGCGCACTTGACCTTCGCATTCTGATCCGCCAGGGGACAAAATACTTCTTCGCGCGCCAGTCGATCTTTGTCGTGGGTGTCCTGCTTGCGATCTGGATGTCCTACAACATCAGCCTTTACCTCTCAAATAAAGCTCATCATCGCACCGTCGATCTCGTGCGTATCATCGCCATCATTTTTCTCTTCTTTGCTTTTCGTTTCATCCTTTCGAAGCGGCTGCAGCAAAAGATCGATCAGAGGTTTTTCCGCGAGGCTTATTCGACCGAGCAGATTCTCTCGGAGCTTTCGGAAGAGGCGCGCAACTTTACCGAGGTGACACCTCTGCTGACGGCGATCACGCAAAGAATCGGCGATACGCTGCACATCGAACGGATTGCGGTCTTTCTACGCACGGGAGACAGCTACCACCTGCAGCTGGCAACCGGAATTCCGGCGACACCTATGATGTCGCCCATGCTGGGATCGATGGCGTTGGCGGCAACCTCAGCGACGATCACCAATCTTACCCGCGGCCGTGCTCCAGCGCCGGTTTATCGGGACGACCCTTCAAGTTGGCTGGTCGAAGCGACGGATGCGGAGCGCGACGCTCTCAACGATCTTTCGACGGAGCTGCTGGTCCCGCTGCCGGGCCGTAACCGTCTTGCGGGAGTCATTGCGCTTGGCCCCAAGCGGTCCGAAGAGCCATACTCGCGCGCCGATAGGCAACTGCTGCAATCGGTTGCGACGCAGGCTGGCCTGGCGCTCGAGAATGCCGAGCTCTTCGAGAATCTCTCTGCCGAGATCGCACAACGCGAACGCGTCTCACGTGAGATTGAGATCGCCCGCGAGGTCCAGGAACGATTGTTTCCGCAGATCTGTCCCGAGGTCGCCGGAATCGATCTGGATGGCTACTGCCGTCCTGCGCAGGTGGTTGGAGGCGATTACTACGATTTCTTTATTTTGCCGGCGACAGACTCAGGGCGCGACACGCGACTGGCGCTGGCGTTAGGAGATATCTCGGGCAAGGGCATCTCCGCTGCGTTGTTGATGGCGAGTCTGAGGGCCAGCCTGCGCAGCGCTGCTCAGCTACAGGTGGGCGATCTGGCGGCGCTGATGGGCCACGTCAATCGGCTGGTCTACGACTCTTCGACAGCGAATCGTTATGCTACGTTCTTCTACGCCGAATTCGATCCTCGCACCCGAATGCTGACTTACGTAAACGCGGGGCACAATCCGCCTATGATTCTTCGCGGTCGCGCAACAATTGCGCTGGAGGCGACAGGTATGGTCATCGGCCTTCTGCCAGAGGTTCCCTATACCGAAGCAAATGTGTCGCTGCAGCCTGGGGATGTGTTGATTGCGTTTACGGACGGAATCTCCGAGGCGATGAATGCGGCGGAAGACGAATGGGGTGAAGAGCGGATGGTTGCCGCGGCCAGAGCTTTGCTGGATCGGCTTGAAGGCGCGACATCGCGGCAATTGATCCAGGACATCCTGAAGGCAGCGGATCAGTTTACCGGCGGCGCGCCGCAGCACGACGATATGACGCTGCTGGTGGGAAGGATTTGTTGAGGTCTAAGACCTACTTCAGCTCCATGACTACGATTCGTCCATCGGAACGGAAGCTGCCTCCGGTTGCGGTCCTCGCGTCGAGCAGGGGATTGGCAGGGGTCAGGTAAGCGGCGCTCGAGAAGGCGCCTGCTGCATCGAAGCTTTGCAGAAGGTAGTCGCGCTCCTTGTCGATCTCGGGATCGATCTTGTGCGTGACGTGTCCATTCCTCTGGTCCTTCTCGAAGCCGATGTCGTGCGTGGCGGAGCCAACCCAGAGAAGACGTCCATCCACGGTCTCGTCGCTCTGCCATACGCGAAGATGATGTCTCTCGGCGGCTACGAGCAAGGGATCGGCGCGGGCTAAAGACAGGTCCTGAGGACGGCCAAAGAGGTAGAGCGTACTCATGGGCATCGCGGTGTACGCCTCATGACTCAGCGTCTTCATAAGGCCATTGAGAATGGCGTCCTGTACGGTCTTGTCTACGGTGATCCATCCGGCTGCCTTGAAGGCGGCCTGAACCTGCTCCTTTGTTCCGACAAGCGCGAAGTTCACCATGTCGCCGGGATTGCCTTCTCCGGATGCGACATCGGAGACGCGGCGTGGAATATCGGTGAAGACAGCCGGTGTGATAGTCGAACTGATCGGCTTGGCCGATGTGGCAGCTGCGGTCTTTGGTGCGGAGGTGAACTTCACATTTACCGTGTAGCTGCCGGTGAACGTGAGATCGCTGCTTGCATTGACACGCAGATAGAGCTTGCCTGTGGTTGGCATGGTGACCTTGCCGGAGACGCCGATGGGGAAGGGAACGGAGGCTCCCGTATCGCTGACCCTGCCTACGAGGGCGCCTACCTTTGCCTGATTCGAAGGGAACTGGCGGATGAGGTCCTTCCAGCCGCGCTCGACTCCATCGGGCGTCGCTTCGCGGCCGTCGATTAGGGTGATATCGCCGCTGGTGGTAAAGTTTGCGATCTCGCCCGCAGTAACGGTTGCACCTGTATCGAGCCACTCGGAATCATTGAGGGTGAGCTTGTAGCTCTGCTTATGAGTCACGGGGAAGCCCTTTATCTGCTTGTCGCGCATGCTGGCGATAGGCTCAACCCGTGGACCCATCGCAGGAGAGACCGTGGCTGTAGGCGCAGGCTCGGGAGATTCGGGCGTCGTGACAGGGGGTTGAGGCGGAATAGGAGACGTGGTCTGCGGCGTCTGAAGAGAATTGGATTCAGGGGCCGGATTCTCCTGGGCTAGGCACGAAAAAAACTCTCCGGCGGCAATCGAGATCGCCAGAGCGGCTATACGAACGAAAACTTCCCATCCCCTCTTTCTTGCGAATCGTTTAGAGTGATTCATATTGAGTTCCTGACGCTTAAAGATGCTCAACCCGGACTTGCGGATTTTGTCGCTCAATTCTTTCACCAGGAAAGCGTTCCGCTGGATCGCTTCGGGGTTGTGCGCTGTTTTCTTGTCTGGATGTCAGGGGATGCTCTTTAGTCCAAGCCGGTCCCAGGTTCGCATTATCGACGTCTCTCCCGATGCCCCGGAGATCGATGTCTATCAAAACTCTTCGGCAGTAGCCTATCGGCTCGCCTTTGGCACCATTACATCGTATGTCCCAATCGATCCTGGAGCCTATACGACGACGGCTACGATCTCTGGCACCAGGCAGACTCTCGCTTCCACCAAAGCCACATTTGCAACTGCCGGACAATATACGGTGTTGATCGGGAACTTCTCCGCCGGCCTGCAGCAGGCTATGTTCAAAGACCAGAACAAACCGGCACCGTCGGGACAGGTAGCTTTACGGTTTATCAATCAGGCGACACGTGTCAGCTCCATAGACGTTTATCTCGTGCCTCCGGGCCAGAAGATCACCGACGTGACGCCTGTTGTGACCAACAGTCGCTTTGGTGGCAATACGGGCTATGTCAATATTCCGGCTGGTACCTATACGCTCGTCATGGAACCTGCGGGAACGGTTCCGGCCGATAATACGAATGCGGCCTATACCGGAGCGCAGATCACCTATGCATCTGGTTCCGCAAGTACGATCGTTCTGGTCGATCAGCAGCAGTCCGAGGGACCAGATCTGCAGGTGATTCTTGCTCCGGACTACACCCCGCCCGCATCCCCGGACTTGACCGGGCCCTCTCACTGAGCTTTGCATCAGGAGTAAAGAGCAAAAAATTCGCCCGAGATTCTCGGGCGAATTTTTTTGAGAGTGGATACAGAGATCAGTAACGATACTGTTCGGATTTGTAAGGGCCTTCGACTGCAACGCCCAGATAATCTGCCTGCTTCTTCGAGAGAGTGCTCAGTTTCACTCCGATTTTCTCGAGGTGCAGACGAGCGACCTCTTCGTCGAGCTTCTTGGGAAGGATGTAGACACCGACCTTGTAGATGTCCTTGTTCTTCCAGAGGTCGAGAGCGGCGAGCGTCTGGTTGGAGAAGCTGTTAGACATGACGAAGCTGGGGTGGCCGGTGGCGCAGCCCAGGTTGACGAGACGGCCTTCGGCCAGCACGAAGATGCTGTTTCCAGCGGGGAAGGTGTACTTGTCGACCTGCGGCTTGATGTTGAGCCGGGTAACTCCCTTGGCCTCGTTGAGCGCGTCCATCTGGATTTCGTTGTCGAAGTGTCCGATGTTGCAGACAATGGCCTGGTCCTTCATGGCCTGCATGTGCTCGAAGGTGATGATGTCGAGGTTTCCGGTGCAGGTGACGTAGATGTCGCCGATGCCGAGGGTCTCCTCGAGGGTAGTGACCTCATAGCCTTCCATCGCGGCCTGGAGAGCGTTGATGGGGTCGATCTCGGTGACGATGACGCGAGCGCCGAGACCGCGCAGCGAGCGCGCCGAGCCCTTGCCTACATCGCCGTAGCCGCAGACCACAGCAACCTTGCCCGCAACCATGACGTCGGTGGCACGCTTGATGCCGTCGACCAGCGATTCGCGGCAGCCATAGAGGTTGTCGAACTTCGACTTGGTGACGGAGTCGTTGACGTTGATGGCGGGAACGAGCAGCTTGCCCTGCTCCATCATCTTGTAGAGACGGTGGACGCCGGTGGTGGTTTCTTCGGCGACACCCTTCCACTCCTTCGCCATCTTCTGGAAGTAGGAGGAGTCCTCGGCGTGGATCTTCTTGAGGAGGTCCTTGATGACCTGCTCCTCCTGGTTGCCGGAGGGAGTGTTGACCCAGCCGTCACCCTTCTCGAGGTCGACACCTTTGTGGATCAGAAGGGTAACGTCGCCGCCATCGTCGATGACGATCTGCGGACCAAGGCCGCCCTTGTGGCGCAGCGCTTGATCGGTGCACCACCAGTACTCCTCGAGCGTCTCGCCCTTCCACGCGAAGACCGGAATGCCGGCGGCGGCGATGGCAGCGGCGGCGTGGTCCTGCGTGGAGAAGATGTTGCAGCTTGCCCAGCGCACATCGGCGCCAAGGGCAACAAGCGTCTCGATCAGCACGGCGGTCTGAATCGTCATGTGCAGCGATCCGGTTACGCGCACGCCGGCAAGAGGTTTGGAAGGGGCGTACTTGTTCCGGATCGACATCAGCCCTGGCATCTCCTGTTCGGCGATGTCGATCTCCTTCCGTCCAAAGTCCGCCAGCGACAGGTCTGCGACCTTGTAGTCGGACGCGGTTGTCGCTTTTTCAATCGTTGCTGTCGCCATGAAAGGCACCTCTGTTTAGGGAATGAATTGCTCGGAAATCTGAAGCTTTTCCTGCATTGAGGATACCATTCCAGGTTCTGTGGTGCTATGCAAAGGAGATGTATAAACCATAGATTCATGCACCTCCTTTGCAGCGATTTCAGCCTTGTTTTGGAGATTTTTTCAGGAAAACCGTGCAACCTTCTTTTCCGCCTCCAGCAATCTCCTCTTGCGATCGGTTCCCCAGCGGTATCCCGTGAGCGATCCATCCTTTCCAATGACACGATGGCAAGGGATGATCACCGCCACCGGATTCCGGGCGCAGGCACTGGCGACGGCGCGGGTCGAGCTGGGTGATCCGATCTCGGCAGCAAGCTGCGAGTAGTTGCGAGTCTCGCCGCGCGGAATCTCCTGCAGCGCCTGCCACACGCGCTGTTGAAACGCCGTCGCCCGCACATCCAGAGGAAAGGTTGCCGCGGCAGGATGCTCGCTCATCTGGCTGGTGATGAACCGGACCGCCTCGGCCAGCCAACCGGTCTTCGGTGTCTCCGCAACCAGCTCTGCCTGAGGAAAGTTCTGATGCAGGGCCTCGAGTACTTCGGAGTTATCTTCTCCAAAGGCGATGGTGCAGATGCCCTTTTCCGTTGCCGCTACCAGCATTCTGCCCAGCGGGCTTTCAGCGATTGTGTAGCGAATGGTGATGCCGAAGGCCCCGTTCTTCATCTCGCGCGGCGTCATGCCGAGCCGCGCCCCGCTGTTTTCATAAAGCCTGCTGCTCGATCCAAAGCCAGCATCGTAGATTGCATCGGTAACTCGCATGGTTGACTCCTTTATGGTGTTCGTGAATGTCTTCAGGCGCTGTTGTCTTATGTATTGAGCAGGGCTGACTCCGAAGATTCGCCTGAAGGCGCGATGGAGTGCCAGCCGGTTGATCCCGGCTATATCCGCCAGCTCATGGGTGGTAACTCGCTCCCCCGCATGTTCCTTGATGTAACGGGCAGCCCGCGCCACGGCCGCCGCCTGAGGATCGGGTGCTGGCGTCGTCCGCTCCGGATGGCAGCGCCGGCAGGGCCGGAAACCCGCCTTCAAGGCCTCCGCAAGCGTGGAGAAGAACTGCACATTTGTCTTTGCCGGTCTCCTGCTCGGGCAGGTTGGCCTGCACACGATGCCCGTGGAGCGGACCGCATAAAAGAACTTGCCATCCGCTTCGGCATCACGCTCCAGAACCTGCTGCCACTGCCGGCCGGAGAGAATATCGGTGATTTTTCCCGCTGCCATCGTCATGCCAGTATCTTCCCTCAACCGGCACGTACACTACACTCCGTTTTGTTCGTTCAAAGTACAGCGGCGAAAGGAAGCTAAAGGGGTGTTTCGACGGTAGGCGCAACCGGCGTCGTGGTCGATGCCACGGGCAGAGGAACCTTCTCTCCCGATGCATCCACCTCATTGCTCTCTACATAAAAATGTGTCAGATCAGCCATACCGAAGCTGGTTGTAATTGCGACGTCGGTTGCATCACGACCCACTGCAATCAGCAAACGTCCCAAACGCGGAATGTTGTGACGCGCATCCATCGACCACCATCGTCCACCGAGGTATACCTCATACCACGCGCTGAAATCTCCGGGGCCACCGTAGGGCACACGAATATCGCCGAGATAGCCAGTCGCATAACGAGCGGGAATATTCATCGCTCGTGTGAGAGCAATGGCAAGATGCTGGAAGTCGCGGCAGACGCCGATGCGTTCGGTGAAGACATCGAGCGCGGTCTTAGTGGGTCGCGCCGCGTTATAGTTGAACCGCACGTGATCATGGACCCAGTCGCGAATTGCAATGGCTCGTTGCCACCCTTCAGGTATGAAACCGAAGAGCTCACTGGCAATCTGCGACATTCTGTCTACTTCGCAGTAGCGACTGCTTAACAGGAACTGCAACACCGTATCGGGCAGTTCTTCAATAGCGTGTTGACAAGTGTGTTCGCCCGTTTCGTCATAGTTTTCGTTCACCAGGACAAGGCTATGTCCCGCAAGCCGCAAGGCGCCTTCGGGTGCTCTGAATCTCAGGCAACGATTTCCATACCCATCGATATGAGCATGGCTTGGCAGCTCACGCTTGGTCTCCAGATCGATGTGTTCAATCGTCAGTGACTCGGCTTCCTGCAACGACGCATCCAGAGATGAATGCAGGCGAAGCATCGCAATCACCGCCAGAGGGGCAGGGAGATGAAACTGAATGTCATATTCAGACCGAATCAGCATAGGACTCCCGATTCGGATGGGATGCCGGCGTGTCGGATAGTAGTTGTGTGGCTGGCATTAGACATGTCAAGGCTCAAGGGCGTAACTGCAAAAAGTAACTGCAAAAAAAATCGGGGCGACCGACTCTGGCCGCCCCGATTCTATTCGATTGAACAGCTTTACTTTGTTGCTGCCACCAGTGTCTGTGCCTGTTCCTTGAGGGCCTCAGCCTTGTCCGTGTGCTCCCAGGAAAATCCCTTGCCAGAGCGACCGAAGTGACCATAAGCGGCCGTCTCCTTGAAGATCGGCTGACGCAGATTCAGGCTTTCGATGATGCCTTTTGGCGTCAGCGAGAAGTTCTTGCGAACCAGCTCTTCCAGTTTCGTCTCGTCCACCTTGCTGGTTCCGAAGGTATCCACCAGCACGCTTACCGGCTCGGCGACGCCAATCGCGTAGGCCAGCTGCACCTCGCAGCGATCGGCCAGACCGGCGGCGACGATGTTCTTGGCCACATAGCGCGCCATGTAGGCAGCCGAGCGGTCGACCTTGGTCGCATCCTTGCCGCTGAAGGCTCCGCCGCCATGACGGCCCATGCCACCGTAAGTATCCACGATGATCTTGCGTCCGGTCAGGCCGGTATCGCCCATCGGTCCGCCAACAACGAAGCGTCCGGTCGGGTTGATGTGGTACTTGGTGTGTTCATCGAGAAGCTCGGCGGGAATGACAGCCTGGATCACATTCTTCAGGATATCTGCGCGTAACTCCTCATTGCCGATTGTCTCCGCGTGCTGGGTCGAGATGACGACCGCATCGACACGGACCGGCTTGTGGTTGGAGTCGTACTCGACCGTAACCTGGCTCTTGCCGTCGGGACGAAGGTACGACATGCTGCCATTCTTGCGAACCTCGCTCAGCTTCTTGGCAAGACGGTGTGCAAGCGAGATGGGGGTAGGCATCAGCTCGGGAGTCTCATTGGTCGCATACCCGAACATCATTCCCTGATCGCCGGCTCCGCCCGTGTCGACGCCCATGGCGATATCGCCGGACTGCTTGTTGATTGTCGAGATGACCGCGCAGGTATTCGAGTCAAACCCATAGAGCGCGTTGTCATAGCCGATTGCAGCAATGGTTCCCCGCACCAGGCTCTGGAAGTCGACATAGGCCTTGGTCGTAATCTCGCCGGCAATGACGACCAGCCCAGTGCAGGTCAGCGTCTCGCAGGCCACACGGCTGTAAGGGTCCTGTGCGAGACAGGCATCGAGAATTGCGTCGGAGACTTGATCGGCGATCTTGTCCGGATGACCTTCGGTGACAGATTCGCTGGTAAAGAGGAAGCGTTCGCGTGTAGCCAAAATGAGACTCCTTCAGGGCGCCATTTTCATGGCCGCACACCATGGGTTGTTTACAACTCTCCTATTCTACCTGCCGCGGAACAGGCAGATCAGGTTTCAGCAGTCATCGGCTATCCCCCTGCTGTAAATGGTGATATATGACATTGAATGGAGACATTCGTCTCTTCGCATCCGCTTCCATCCAAAAGGAAAGCAGGCACAGGATCCCTCCCGATCGATCGGTAACTGGTAATTTAATTTTTTAATTTTTAATTATTGCGGCGTGCGATTTTTAGAGGAACAGGCGGCCATGCAGGACAAATCGCCACACACTCCAGCCAAGGACGACCAGAGCCGCAATCATCACGGCGACGCCGAGCCAGCGCGAGTCCACTCGTGATCCTGCGCGGCCGCTGCGATTTCGTCGAACATTTTCGGCAAACTCTGTCCAGCCCGCCTCATCCGCATCGCCTCCACTGGCGCGAAGTGTGGTGTCAAAGCGCTCCAGCCAGCCTGTCTCTTCCAGGCCGACCACGCTGAGATAACTGCGAACGATGCCCTTGCGGAAGACCCCGCCGGGAAGGTCCGTGTAGTTTCCTGCTTCCAGGGCCTCCAGGTGCCGAACGGAAACCTTCGTGACCGCGCATATGGTCTCGAGCGTAATCTGCCTCCGCTCTCGTTCCATCCGCAACTCGTCGCCGAATCGTTCCATCTGCTCCATTTGCCTTTGCCTGAAAAGGATCTGGATTCGATTTCTACCCGTTTATATTCCACAATATACGTGGTTTTGGGCAGAATAATCCTGATCCCCTGCCTAAGTCAAAGCGAGAAGACACTGATACGTGACTGTAATCAAAGTAGTTAGGGTCTCGGTTTCCAAAAGGGACCTGTTTCTGGAGAAAAGAATCTCCCGCGGTTGCGGCGGCATCTTTGACTCCCCTCCGGCTGCCCGTTATCGTTAGAGTGTCCATTGAATCCGCTTTGGTTCGGATCAGAACATCTTCTGTCAGGTTCAGCCGCTTATCCCAGCTATCCTTTGAAGGGGCGAGGCCAGTAAAGAACTAGTGCGTATTCCATTTCCAGTTCATATTCCCCTCTCGCGGGTAGCCGGCTTCGCCGCTGTACTCTTCCTTGTTCAGATCTTCCAGGGAACCTCCACAGTCTTTGCGCTTTGCAGCTTCCTCTTCATTGTTCTCACCGGGATTACCTTCAATCTGGCGGGTGGACTCTCCCGCCCCTCCGGCTCTTATGTCTTCTCGTATGCGGTTCTTGCCGTCATTCTGGGACTGGTCTGGAAGGCCATCCTGGGAGAGCGGGCAGACTCGAACCTCAATCTGCCGGATCTGACGATGGAGATTTACGTCGCCACCATGCTCGCGTTGTGCATGGCCGTTCTCGTCAGCCGGAAGCTGACGCTTCGCCGCCCACTTCTGGGAAAGTTCGTTACGGATGCAAATATGCTGAACGCCTCCGTGGGATGCACGGCGACGGGTGTCGTGATCGCCATTGCCCTGCAGGTGGCCAAGATGGAGCAGGGAAGCGCATTCAGCGCGCTCTTCCAGATCAACCGATTTCTCCCCATGGGATTGATCCTGGGAGTGATCCATGAGGTTCGCTCCAGCGGAGGGAAGAGAAGCATGAATCTCCCCGCCCTGATCGCAGCGGGCGTGCTCTTCTGTCAGGGTCTCCTCGGATTTTCCAAAGAGGGTATCTTCACCCCGCTGGCCTGTTGGGTGGTTGCCGCAGGGTCGCAAGGCTACCGGATCTCCCGATATCAGCTCATCGCCATTCTCTTCGGCGCCTATTACATGGTTCATTTCCTCGTACCTTACGCGCAGTATGGCAGGAACTACTTCCAGCCAACGTTCATCGAAAGTGCGCGGATGAGTGCGGATCTGCTGGGCGATCCCCAAGGGACACGCCAGAAGTACATGGAGAGCAATGAGGATTACTACTCCCGCCAGATTCAGGGGTATTACAACACCTCGCAAGGCTTCATGGATCGATTGCAGATGATCTCGCCGGATGACAGGCTGCACCAGGTGACCGAGGAACAGGGACCCATTGGCGCCATTCCCATCATTATGGGATTTGAGAATCTGATACCCCGGGTTCTTTGGCCCGGTAAGCCGTTCATCAATTTCGGAAACTTCTATGCACACCAGATGGGTGGTCTCTCGGAGGACGATACGACGACTGGCATCTCCTTCAGTCCAGCGGGAGAGTCGTTTCACATCGACCGCTGGTTTGGGATCTTTTTCTGGGGTCTTCTGCTCTGGATCATGCTCTTTACGGTCTTCGATTCTCTCTGCGGAGATGCCCGCGTCACACCATGGGGACTGGTGATGTGTGCGTATTTTGCTCACGTCGCGCCTGAAGGCGGGCTTCAGATGGTGATCTATACGATGGGATACATTCTGTTTGGCCTGGTGGTCGCGGCCTTTTCCGCTGCGTATGTGATGCCGATCCTGGGGATTCTTTTCAAGGGCTCCCAGAAGGCGGAAGTGCGCCGAATTCCCATTGTGGCCGGTATGTCCCGGCGGAACCGGCCGCTTCCCCAGCAAGGCATCAGCGAGTAGCTCCCCGCGCTGCCATACACTGAGAACAGCATGAATAAACTCGTCGTCGGCAATCTCGTCCATCGTCCTCTGCGTTCCATGATCAGCGCCCTTGCCATTGCGATCGAGGTCATCATGATTCTCTCGATCACGGCGATCCTGCTGGGCAAGATCAGCGGCTTCAAGACGCGTCAGAACGGCATCGGCATGGACATGATCGTCCGCCCGGCGACGACCAACAACTTTCTTGGCATGAGCGGGGCCGGGGCGTCGATCAAGGTGGCCGACGTGCTCAGGAAGGTTCCTTACATTACGGTGGTGGCTCCGGTGAATATGCAGATTACCGGGTCGCTCGACAGTATCTATGGCATCGATTACCCGAGCTTCAATGCTCTTCAGCCGTTCACCTTTCTATCGGGAACGTCGTTTCAGGGGCCGGATGATGCGATTATCGACGACTACGCGGCGCCAGGGAAGAAGGTCGGGGATCCGCTGACGATCCTGGGTCATGACTTCCGTATCTGCGGTATCGTCGAGCACGGCAAGGGAGCACGGAAGTTTATTCCCATCGAGACGATGGGACACCTCAACCAGACCGAAGGCAAGGCTTCGATGTTTTATCTGCGCACTGAGGATTCTCCGAAGTACCAGGAGGACGTCCGCAAGGCGATTCTTGTCATCCCGGGCATGAATACCTACGACGTGCGTACGGCCGACGAGTATCTTTCGTCCTTTTCGCCAAACAATCTGCCTTACATGAGCACGGCGATCAGGGTGGTCGTCGGAATCGCTCTGGTGATCGGGTTCCTGGTGATCTTCCAGTCGATGTATACGGCGGTGATGGAGCGGACCCGCGAGATCGGGGTCCTGAAGTCGCTGGGGGCTTCGCGAATCTACATCGTTACGCTGGTGATGCGCGAGACGGCGCTGATTGCTGCCGCAGGCATCGTCCTGGGAATAGTGGCGACGTTTGCCCTGAGCTCGGCGCTGAACAACCGTTTTCCTACCCTGGACTTCGTGGTCAACCTTCCCTGGGTATGGAAGGCCGTTGTGATCGCCTTTACGGGGGCGATCCTGGGAGCGATCTATCCGGCCTACAAGGCCGCCAGCAAGGACCCGATCGACGCCCTGGCCTATGAGTAGGGTGAGGTCTGAGTAGCTGAGGTCCCCCTCCGCCCTTTTGTGCAAAATATTCAATGCAAAAGACTTAGCTCCGGATCATAAAGGCAAGATCTTGCATCTAAAGGGTTTATTTGTAAAATATTGAATATAAATAGGTTATACCGAGGATGCTTTCCTCGGGCTTTTCTTGTCTGTCTTAAGTTTAGCAGGACGAGGGAAACGGATCGGCAAATTGATCTCGTTTTGTTTGTTTGAGTTAGGTAGGATTTGGACTTGACAGGAATTTTCGGGAGCCTTCCCTTGGAATGACACTGTCGGGCGTCGCAAACTCTTGCATCCTTTGATCTTCCGTCATACTCTTAGAAAGCAGTATCCTTTGAATACTCCTCGGGTCTGATTTTGACGGGCCGTGACTGTTTTACTCTTCTGCGTGGATTGCAATGAGTTTTGCGATGCAGGCTGAAATCAACCTCCAGGTCCTCCCACCCGTGAAAGTATCCGAGAGCGCCCCACCTTTGACGGCGCCGACAACCCGTACCACTCTCCGTCTGGCCGAGCTTGTTCTGCTCGCTGTAGCGGCAGTGTTTCTTGTGCTGCACGCCATCCACCTGCGTGCCGACTTTCCGAACCACTCGCCGTGGATGGACTGGGCGAAGTATACCGACGAGGGGTGGTATGGAGATGCCGCGATCCGGCATTTTCAGCGCGGGGCCTGGTATGTTCCGGGCGACTTCAATCCTGCTGCCGCGCTTCCAGTGTGGCCGCTACTTGAGTCCGCGGTCTTTCACTTCACCGGCGTCAACATTGTGGCGGCGCGCTCCCTTACGGTTGGGATCTTCGCGCTCATCCTGATAAGCGCTTATCTTCTGGTGCGCCGCTGCCAGCGAATTTCGGGGACACAGCCCGGGACGCAGCCCGGCCCATCGCTCGCGGCTCCGGCGGCGGTACTGCTGCTGGCGGTCAGTCCCTTTTGTTACGTCTTCAGCCGGATGGCGATTCTGGAGCCGATGCTGATCCTGCTGACGCTGCTTTCTCTGCTGGCCGCATCGTTCGTGCCGGAGCCGGGCAAAGCGTCGACCAGGCTGGACAGGGTGCGCAGGGCGATGCCTGTGGTGGCGCTGGGGCTTCTGCTGCCGCTGATGGTGCTCACGAAGACCACGGCGATCTTCCTGTTCCCGGCGATTGCGTGGATGTTGTTCGCGCGCTCCGGGTATCGTCTGTGGCCGGCATTGAAAGCGGCGGCTCCCGCAGGTGTGCTGGCAGGGTTTCTGTGGGTGGCCTATTACAGCATCGTTGTCCGGCCGCATTTCCTGGAAGACTATCGATATCTCTTCAGCGCGAACGGCTACACGGGGATTACAAGCCAGAACGCGATCGAGGTATTACGTGACACCTTTGCCGATGGGATGTGGCTGGGGCGGGTGCTATATCCGCTGGCTCTTGTGGCCACGGTGATTGTGCTGCTGATCCGTCCGCG
The DNA here is from genome assembly GCA_035316475.1 of Edaphobacter sp. Lineage (GTDB taxonomy): Bacteria > Acidobacteriota > Terriglobia > Terriglobales > Acidobacteriaceae > Edaphobacter. The sequence continues at coordinate 20,490 of DATHJA010000328.1, forward strand.
GCTGCTGCGCAATCCTCTGCTGCCCGCGCTGTTTCTCTGGATCGGGGGATACCTGGGCTTTATTGCGTACCACGACAACCTTCAGCCGAGGTACTTCCTGGTGATTGCGGTGCCTGTGACGCTGCTGATGGTGACGGTGCTCGAAAGCCTGTGGAAGAAGAGGGACTCGCTGGCCTCGTTCTACTCTCCCGGCGCGATGGCCTTTGTTGCGGCGGTGGTGGTGGTGGCCGTGACCGACGCGCAGCAGACGGCCGGCTATGTCCGTCACCCGGAGTACACCTTTGCGCATGCCGCCGAGCGAATCCGCGACATTGTGAGCTCAGACCATACGCATAACCCGCTGGTACTTTCGATCAGCGGCTCGGATCTTTCGCTGATGACGGGGGTGCCATCGATCTGCGACGACTTCGGGACGATGGATCTTGAGGAGAGGGTGAACTCCTATCATCCGGGATGGTACGTGGCCTGGAACCAGGTGGACGACGACAAGATGGATGCGCTGACCCCGAGCTACCACCTGCAGAGGGTGGCGTCGTTTCCGGCGATGGACGATCCGGAGAGGAATCTTCTGATCCTCTACCGGCTCGATCCTCCCCAGAGCCCGCCCGCGCGACGTTTGCGTCCGCGGCACATTCCGCAGTTCCTGCAGACGGGTTTCGGCCAGCAGGCGAGCCCGGTACAACTGCAGCATTAGGATGAGTCTTTGCTGATGAAAAGAACTCCTGCATCCACGTCGACAAACTGTGCATCCATGCTTAGGCGGACGTAATGTATCCTCTGAACTATCAGATATCTGTCGTGGGTGTGGAACGATAGGCCGCTTCAGGGAAGCGGCCTCCGGAAGACTTGATTCTCAAGGAGAGCTATGCCGAGTCAGCAGGAGGTGAGATGGTCACAGTTGAAGGTAGGCCTCATTGTCCTGGTGGCGTCGGTTGTCCTGGTGGCACTGCTGTTCCTGATGACCAGCTCAGCCGGTCTGGGAATCCTCTCGCATAAGCTCACGATCACGACGTACTTTGAGAACTCGGCGGGGCTGAAGCCAGGGGCGGCCGTGAATCTTCAGGGCGTGACGATCGGCACGGTCAAGACGGTCACGGTGGTAGCAATACCGGAGAGAAAGCTGACGCCGGTACGGGTCGTCATGAAGCTGAACGAGAAGTACACCGATGAGCTGAAGAAGGATTCCAAGGCATCGTTGACGACGATTGGCGTGCTGGGCGATACGGTGGTGGATATCAACAGCCAGTTTGCCGTCGGCCCTCCGCTGCAGGATGGCGATGAGCTGAAGACGCTGGAGACGCCCAGCCTGACGGATGTGGTGAAGGCGGGCCAGGGAACGATCGAGAGCCTGAACGTGATTCTGGCGAAGATGAATGCCATCGTCGACAATCTGCAGTCGGGGAAGGGATCGATCGGGCAGCTCATCAATAGTCCGGACATGTACAACAAGCTCAACTCCACGGTGGATGAGCTGCACACGTTGACGGTGAACCTGAACAAGGGGAAGGGAACGATCGGCAAGCTGGTGAATGACGATTCGCTCTATAACCGGTTTAACGATACTGCGGCGAAGCTCGAGAACATTGCCAACGATCTGGATAGCGGGAAGGGAACCGCAGGCAAGCTGCTGAAGGATCCTTCGCTGTTCGACAATCTGAACTCCACGCTCAAACACGCGAACTCGTTGATGACGGATGCGGACAACGCGAGGGGCGGACTCGGCCTGCTGCTGAAAGATCCCAAGTTCCGCGACCAACTCGAGAATACATTTACCCAGGTCAATCATCTGGTGACTGGGATCAACGAGGGTCACGGGACCCTGGGTAAGCTTGCGACCGAGGATACGCTGCACACGAACATGAATAATCTGTTGACCAATAGCAACGACCTGGTCGCGGCGGTCCGTCAGAACCCCAAAAAATACCTGACTATCCATCTGAAGATCTTCTAGAACGAATCGACAGATTTCCGTCCCTTCTGAAGGAAAGTGGCACGCGGAGAATCTTTTCTTTGCTCCGCGGCGGGAGTAGTGTGAAGGGACGCGATCAATCCCTGTCGTATGTATTTTGTTTTAGGAGAGCCTATGAATGTTTCCTTGCTTAAGTTAGCGATTCCGGCCCTTGCGCTGGCGGCCTGCCTGTCACCCGCATTTGGCGAAGATGTCTCGGGGCCTAAGTCCGCACCGAAGAAGCCTGTGATCTTCGATGTCTCGGCGATCGACACTTCCGCCGACCCCTGCACCGATTTTTATCAATACGCCTGCGGAAACTGGAGGAAGAACAATCCGATCCCCTCGGACCAGACGCGCTGGGGCAGGTTCAATGAGCTGGCGGAGTACAACAACTATCTCCTTTATAGCGAACTCAAATCGGCTGCCGATGCGCCGAAGACTCCCCTGCAGAAGAAGTACGGCGACTTCTTCGCCGCGTGCATGAACACGGACCTGGCCAATCAGCTTGGAGCAAAGCCCATCGATCCCGTCCTCAAGACCATCGCGGAGTGGAAGGATCGCAAGAAGCTGGCGACACTGTTCGGCGAGACCGGGAACAAGTATGCCATCGATTATCTCTTCGACTTCGGCTCCGACCAGGACCAGAAGGATTCGAGCAAGCAGATCGGCGAGGTCGATCAGGCGGGCCTCGGTCTTCCGGATCGCGACTACTACCTGAACCAGGATGAGCGCTCGAAGAAGCTGCGCTCGGAGTATGTCGAGCATGTGACGAAGATGTTTACGCTGATTGGCGACTCGCCTGAAGATGCGGCGAAAGAGGCCAAGCACGTACTTGACATTGAGACGGCGCTGGCCGAGGGCTCCATGTCGCGTGTGGACCGGCGCAATCCGGCGAATGTGTACCACGTCATGACCATCGCCGAGCTGCAGACCCAGACCCCGGACTTCGACTGGAAGGTGTACTTCGACGCGAAGAAGCAGGGCGCGCTGAAGACGGTGAATGTCGCTGCGCCGGGATTCTTCAAGGCGATGAATCAGCAGATCGATACGGCAAATATAGAGGCGCTCAAGAGCTATCTTCGCTGGCACACGGTGCATCGCTATGCGCCGCAGTTGAGCGATGCCTTCGTTCAGGAAAACTTCCGGTTCTACGCCGCGACGCTCGCCGGGCAGAAGGAGCTGGCTCCGCGATGGAAGCGCTGCACGCAGACGACGGACCGCGCGCTGGGCGAGGCGGTCGGCCAGGACTGGGTGGCGAAGAACTTTCCTCCCGCCGCGAAGGACAATATGGAGAAGCTGGTCAAGGCTCTCGAGGTCGCTCTGGATAAGGACATCCAGCAGCTTGACTGGATGAGTGACGCGACCAAGGTCGAAGCGAAGAAGAAGCTCGACGCGTTCCGCGACAAGATCGGCTATCCGGAGAAGTGGCGTGACTACTCGTCGGTGAAGATCGAGCGGAGCAATCCGGTGGGCAATGCACAGCAGGTGGCGGCCTTCGACGACAGGCGCGATCTGGCCAAGATCGGCAAGCCGGTCGACGAGAAGGAGTGGCGTATGACTCCTCCCACCGTCAACGCCTCCTACAATCCGGCGATGAACGACATCAACTTTCCGGCGGGAATTCTGCAGCCGCCGTTCTACGACTTCAAGATTGATCCGTCAGTGAACTTTGGCGGCATCGGCGTGGTCATTGGGCACGAGATGACGCACGGCTTCGATGACGAGGGCAGCCAGTACGATCCGAAAGGCAACGTCCGCAGCTGGTGGTCTGACGAGGACAAGAAGAAGTTCGAAGAGCGCACTGACTGCGAGGTCAAGGAGTACAGCGGCTTCGAGGTCGCCCCGGGGCAGAACCTGAACGGCAAGCTGACTCTGGGAGAGAACACGGCCGACAATGGCGGCCTGCGCATCGCCTACCAGGCGCTGATGAGCACGCTCGCCGAGCAGAATGCGTCGACGACGGCGAAGATCGACGACTACACGCCTGCGCAGCGGTTCTTCCTGGGCTTCGGGCAGGTGTGGTGCGAGAACGTCACGGAGCAGGCTGCGCGGCTGCGGGCGAAGACCGATCCGCACTCCTCCGGGCGCTGGCGCACCAATGGCGCGGTGCAGAACTTCGACGAGTTCGGCAAGGCTTTCGGCTGCAAGGTCGGTCAACCCATGATGCCGGCCAATGCCTGCCGCGTCTGGTAGGATTTCTGTGTGAGGGAAAAACCCGGCCTCCTGGGCCGGGTTTTTTCTTTCCCGAGGATTCCGCTCGCCGGAAGGTGGCACAAAGTCGCCTCACCTTCTACAATGTCCTAAGGAATTTATCCCTAAAGAGTTGCTCGCAACAGGCGGCATCAAACAGCAAGGCGATGCCGGCGAGGATTAAGGAAGCGCATGAGGTTGAGCAGGATTGGCCGGGTTTCAATGGCCTTGGTAGTATCCGTTGCAATGGGTCTTGGCATGACGGCGTGCGGTGGCGGCACGGTCGCCTTTATCTGGGTGCTTGGCACGCAGTACAACCAGATCGCAGGCTTCAAGGTCGACAACTTTTCGGGCAATCTTACTCAGGTGGTGGGCTCGCCCTTCAGCTCCAACGGCACCAACCCCACTTCTATCGCCGTCAAGCCGGGCGGACGCTTCGTCTACGTCATCAATAAGGGTATTGCGGCAACTACTACCACGCCGGCGACTATAGGGAATATCGCCCTGTTCAGCGTGGGTGGAGACGGCGTCCTGACCTTCCAGCAGGCCTACTCCAGCCGCGGAAACACCCCGGTCTGGGTATCGGTCGACAGCACGGGCAGCTTTCTCTACGTGCTCGACAGCCACTATCCCGACACACCGGAGTATCCGAACCCGAACAACCTCGGGGACATCACCGTCTTTGCTATGGACCCCAATACGGGACGTCTGCAGCTTGTGCCCAACCAGCAGATCAAGGACAGCAACCAGACGCAGCTGACCTTCTTCCCCGTCGGCCTGGCGCCCACGATGATGCGCACCTCGGGAAGCTGCCTCTTTACGATCAACACGGGTGACCAGACCGTATCGCCCTATGCGGTGGGCACGAATGGACAGCTTACCCTGACTGCGAACCAGACCATCGCTACGGGCACGGGTCAGGTGACCTCCATCAGCGCGAACGGTAACTTCGTTTATCTCACCGATGCGGCGGCCACCTCGGACAGCGCCGGCGGAAGAGTCTTTGCCTATACGGTTGGAGCCGGATCCTCGGCCTGCTCGCTGAACACGCTCACCGGCGGTCCCGTCAACAATCTTCCCCTGACCTCGAACCCCGTCTACTCGATGGTGGATAACAAGGGCAAGACGCTTTACGTTCTGAACCGCTCGTCTCTGGACCCCAACAACAAGGCCAGCTCGATCTCAGCGTTCACCATCGATCCGACCACTGGCAAGCTGCAGTTCCTCGGAACCGGTGGAGCCCCTGCGGCGGGTAATCCCTATGCCGTCGGCTCCGGTCCGGTCTGCATGGTGGAGGACCCGACGAATCAGTGGGCGTACACCTCCAACAATATCGATGGAACGATCACCGGAAAGAGACTCGATTCCAACTCGGGCGAGCTAAGGGAGTTGCCGAGAAACTCTACATTCCCGACCGTCGGCCAGCCAACCTGTATGGCACTTAGCGGGAGCGTCAACTAGCCGGCAGGCACGGGATGTCGGCCCACAAGACCCATCTGCTTCTCCGCCGTTTCGGGCGGGGAAGCGGATGAGATAGCCGGTCTCTTCAATCGAGAGCCGGAGCTGCACTGGAGTAAGGGAAGCGCATGAGGTTGAAGAAGATGGGCCGTGGAGCGATAGCCTCAATTGTGTCCGTGGCGATGGGGCTTGGCCTGACGGCATGTGGCCGCGACTATACAGTTGGCTACGTCTACGTCACTACGGCGCAGGCGACGGCTGGGCTAGTCAATGGCTATAAAGTCGATTATCAGCAGGGCTATCTCGTTCAGCTAGCCAACTCTCCTCTACCGTCCGGAGGCAAGAACCCCGTAACCCTGGTTGCCTCTCCCGATCACAAGAGCATCTATGTGGTTCATCGTGACGACTCCAGCGTCGTTCACTTCCTCATCGGAACCGATGGCAAGCTCTACCCGCAGAAGACCTACAACATCACGGGAAGCTTTGCCACCGATGCCTCCATCGATGCGGCAGGCAAATTTCTGTACGTGACCTACACCTACCAGAACACGCTTACGTTCAATTCTGACGGAACGGTCGCCTCGCAGAGCCAGCTTTACACTCCGGCTAACCCGGGTCCTGGTGGTGTGACGATCTTTCCGATCAGCTCGGACGGAACGCTGGGCTCACCCAAGGACTTCGACCTGGGCCGTGCTCCGGTAAAGATCTCTGCCACGAGCCCCAATCACTTCGTCTACGTGATCGCTCAGGACACCGAGACCTCGGCGAACCTCTTCGGCTTCACTCAGGATCCGAGCAGCGGCAATCTGAGTCCGCTTCCGGGTGTGACGATCCTTCCGGGCAATGTCCCATCGACCGGATTTCCCACGGGGGGAAAGCCTTCCGGTATTCTCGCCGACAGCTCCGGAAGTCATCTCTACATCACCGATCAGGCCCAGAACGATGTGATGGAGTACTCCATTGCGTCCACCGGCATCCCCAACCTCACCGCTACCGCCAATACCGATTCGACGCCGGCGGGCATGACCCTCGACGCGAGCGGGAAGTATCTTTACGTGGCGAGCACCGGGGCCGGTACCATCAACGGATATACGCTTGGCGCGAACGGCGAGCCTATCGCCTCGACGGTTTCGGCAAGTTATCAGGTAGGCACCGGGCCGACGTGTCTCTCCACGATCGGAGCGCCCAGTACGGGAGAGCCCACACACGCGATCTATCTTTACGCCTCCAACTCTCTGAGCAACAACATCTCGGGAACCCAGATGGACGCCACCGACGGGCGCCTGCGACAGGTTCAGAGGGGCCCCTTTGGAGCAAATGCTTTACCTTCCTGCCTCGTGACGGTGCCGGCTATTCCGGGACGCTGACCTGAGGTTCGAAGATAGAATGATGCAAGGCGGCGCGACCCGCCGGATGAAGGAAGAGGATGAGTTTGACAGGAAAGATCTTTGAGTCGATGCCCACGGACAAGGCCACATTGCGGGCCTCCAGAAAGGCCTCGGTGATTTCACGGATCGCTTCGGCGGTAATGTTGACCGGCGCGCTCGGTCTGACGGCCTGCACCCGGGACTATACGGTTGCCTATGTCTACGCCACCGCCGCCGGAGCCGGAATCAACGAGTACGCCGTCGACTTCCAGTCCGGCGCCCTTGTTCCCATCTCGGGTTCTCCGGTCGTGGCGGGCAATAACCCGGTGAAGATCATCGCATCGCCCAACGGCCTGAATATTTATGTTCTGAACCAGGGAGATTCAACGGTCCAGCAGTTCGTGGTCGACAGCGGCAGCGGAAAGCTGACCTCCAAGAACACCTATCCGACCGGAAATCATCCGACGGCTCTGGCCATGGATCCGTCCAGCAAGTTTCTCTATGTAACCTTCACCTATCAGCCGGGATATTCGGATGCGAACCCGGGTCCGGGCGGCGTCAATATCTTCCCCGTCAATAGCGACTACTCGCTGGGAACGTCCATCGTTCAGCCGGTGGGGAACAATCCCGTTGGAGTAGCGGCTACCAATTTCACCCCCTATGTTTATGTCATCGATGCGGAGCCTGCGACCAGCTCCGGCTCGCCTGTGGGCTGGCTGCTTGCCTTCTCGGTGAACACCAGCAATGGTGCGTTGACTCCCATCGGCAAGACCAATATCGCCGTGGATACATCTGGGAAGACGGTAGCCACAGGCTATGGTGCCGGGACCAGTCCCAGCGCGATCGCTGCGGATCCCACCTCGCGCTTCGTCTACGTGACCGATCGCGCGACCAATCAGCTTTATGGCAACCTCGTGATCGCCGGCGGTCTCCTGCAGCCGATGCAGAACTCGCCGTTCGCCACGGGCCTGCTTCCTGTCGCAGTCACGGTCGATCCGCGTGGCAAGTACATGTACGTCTCCAACTTCAATGCCAATACGATCAGCGCCTATGCAATCGATCCGCCGACCGGGGCTCCGTCCGGCTCCATCGGGTCCGGCTCGACCACGGTTGGAACCGGGCCGACTTGCCTTTCAATCGAGCCTGCTCTCGGCGTCTACCTGTTCAGCTCGAACAGTCTCGATAATACGACCACCGGTCTCAAGCTGGATGCTCACACCGGGGCGTTGGCCGCCGTGCAGAACACCCCATTCCCAGCGGCGGGAACTCCCACTTGCGTTGTGGCAGTCGGAAATGGATCGCACGCGTCGCAGGTGGTCAATCCATAGTCATCGCGGAGAAACCGAATGGCCTCGCTTCGGCGAGGCCATTTCTTTTTAAGCAGGATGTTGGCGCGACGACGGTGGGAAGCGGTTGAGGATGATTCGGCGGATGGGGTTTTCGAAGAACCGGTAGATGAAGATCGAGAGGCCGATAAGCACGGCGTATGAGATCCATGGATCCAGCGCAGTGACGTGCAGCTGTTCGGGAAGGTGATAGCTGTGGATGAGGAGAAAGACGTTGAAGTGGAGCAGGTACAGGCAATAGCTGCTCTCTCCGACCAGCAGGAGCGGTCCCCACGAAAAGACCCGCGAGATCGCATGCTGGCCGCTGAGACCGAAGACGAGGACGGCGAACAAGGGCAGCAGGAGTCCTCCATGAAGGAGCAGATAGGGAACGCGATCAGAGGCCAGGTAGAAGAACAATCCCAGCCCGAGGATCGCCGCTGCGGCGATGGCCATTCTGCGGCGCTCCGTGAGGATCGTCACCAGCTGCAGCCTCGAGAGAGCAATTCCCGAGAGAAAGGTCGCAGCATAGGGGAGCGGCGTGTACTTCAGAAAGCGAACCAGCGTGGTCGAGGTGTAACGATCGACCGGACCTGAAAGGTGATCCGGATTGAGCCAGAGGTAGAGCACCACCGGTGCGAGATCGAGGACCCACAATACCAAGATGGTCAGCACCAGGCGTGAAGGTCTGCGCGGCCAGGGCAGACGGATGAGCCAGGGAAAGAGAGCGTAGAAGGCCATCTCGCAGGAGAGCGTCCAGGCGACGGTGTTCCAGAAGGTCGCGAGAGAGGGACTCCAGCCCTGGAGCAGCAGGGGAGTCAGGAAGACGCCCTTCCAGAACTCCGCTGTTGAGCGCGAGTGCCATTCGAGCTCGAGCATAGGAAGGGAGATGAGCAGAACAAGTAGATAAACCGGATAGAGTCGTGCGAAGCGGGCCATCCAGAAGTCGCGCTTCACCAGGCTTCGACCGCGGTCGAAGTAGTTATACGAGAGGATGAAGCCCGAGATCAGAAAGAAGACGTTGACGAAGACGAATCCGTGCTCGACGAAGGGGCGGATGGGCCCCAGGTGCGACGGAGTGAAGTGAAACAGGACGATGTTGAAGGCGAGTAAGGTGCGGATGCCTGTAAGAGCAGGCAGGGGAGGTTTACGTGCCGGCTTGACCAGCGGGGTCGTTGCTGTGGATGCCAAAATCCTGTTTGTCCCTGTTGATATTGAACGCGCTTCCGAGGCATTTGATGCGGAAAATCACCGCAATGGAGCTGAAATCAGGCCGTGACCAGCGAGCCGATCTTTTCGCCGGAGACGACCCGGACGATGTTGCCCTGCTCCCGCATGCTGAAGACCATCATGGGCATGTTGTTGTCGCGGCACAACGATACGGCTGTCGTATCCATGACTCCCAGGTTGAGCCGGAGGATATCGTTGTAGGTGATCTGCTCGAAGCGTGTTGCGTTGCTGTCCTTCTTGGGGTCGGCCGAGTAGATGCCGTCGACCGAGGTGGCCTTGAGGAGGATGTCGGCTCTGACCTCCATCGCGCGCAGGGCGGCCGCGGTATCGGTGGAGAAGTAAGGATTTCCGGTCCCGGCAGCGAAGACGACGATGCGGCCCTTCTCGAAGTGGCGGATGGCACGGCGCCGAATGTAGGGCTCAGTGACCTGGTGCATCTCGATGGCGCTCATGACACGGCAGGGAACGCTTCGCTTCTCGATGGCGTCCTGCAGGGCGATGGCGTTGATGACGGTCGAGAGCATCCCCATGTGGTCGGCGGCGACCCGGTCCATGTCGATGGCCTGCTGGGCGACCCCACGAAAGAAGTTTCCTCCTCCCACGACGATCCCGACCTGGCAGCCGAGGGAATGAACGGCTACGATCTCTTCGGCTACTTTGTGGATGAAAACGGCGTCGATACCGAAGCCACGGCCCGCGGCCAGGGCTTCTCCTGAGAGTTTGAGGAGGACTCTTTTGTACATGTCAGATCCTAGTATCGCATGGCAGGACAGTTATTTCCGGGAGGCGATGCCGCCCGGCGGCTGACCTGCGCAACGATGTCGAAGGATATCCCTACCCCTCCCTAGGATTTTGCGCAAAATCTTGATTCCTATGGAGATAGGCTCGGATACCGCTGGTAAAATATTGTAAACAAATGACTTGCTTGTAAGATATTCCATCCAGATGGTTTAGGGATGGAGGGCGCGCTGTCGTAAAGTTTTTTACCTGAATCCATTTTAGCGGATTGGAGGAACTGGATCGGCAAATGGATCTTATTGATGGTGAATTACTTAACTGAGATGGGGACTTGACAGGAATTTTCCCGGTTCGAAGATCCGAAGTGGAGGAAAGACAC
>DATHJA010000329.1:0-3339 GCA_035316475.1 Edaphobacter sp.
GGAGAGTCGTGTGTGCCTTTCAACTGCATGGCGGAGGAGCGGCAGATGATGCGCAGGGCGCGCACGCTGGATAGATCGGTGATGATCTCTTCGGTGAGTCCGTCGCAGAAGTAGTCGGCATTGTTGTCGGCGGGCGCGGTGGTGAAGGGAAGCACGACGACGGAGGGCTGGTCGATGCTGCGGCTGTAGTCGACCATCATGGTGGGAAGGGCTACGGTGTAGCCGGAGCTGCGGCGGGCCTGGGAGAAGGGCTCGAGGGCGTCGATGAACTGTGCGGCGTCCTGGAAGCGCTGGTCGGGGTCCTTGGCCAGGGAGCGGTCGACAAGCTGACGGAGAGGCTGGGGCAGGTCGGAACGGAAGTCGCTGAGGGGCCGGGGGGCCTGGTGAAGGATGGCGTCGAAGACGGCATAAGGTATAGCGCCGGGGAAGGGCAGGGTGGCCGAGAGCATCTCGTAGAGAACGACGCCGGCGGCCCAGAGATCGGCGCGGTGATCAACGGGGCGGGAGAGGACCTGTTCGGGAGCCATGTAGGCGATGGTTCCGACGAGGACGCCGGTCTCGGTGAGGGCGCGGGCGATGTGAGGGCGCCGTGCGAGACCGAAGTCGACGATCTTGACCTCGCCTTCAAGATTGATGATCAGGTTGGAGGGCTTGATGTCGCGATGGATGATGCCCTTGCCGTGGGCGTGCTGGAGACCGGAGAGGAGCTGGAGGGCGATCAGCGAGGCCGTGGAGGAATCGAGGGGTCCCCGGGCGAGGCGCTGGGCGACAGTTTCTCCCTCGTAGAAGGCCATGACGAGGATGATCTGGCCGTCGGAAAGCTCTTCGATGTGATGGATGCGGCAGATATTGGGGTGGTCGAGCACACTGGCGGCGCGAGCCTCTTCGAGCAGGCTGCGTTTGTGAGTCGGGTCGGTGAGGGAAGACGGGGAGAGGCTCTTGAGGGCGACGGTGCGGTGCAGCAGGAGATCTTCGGCCATGCAGACGACGCCCATTGCGCCGGAGCCCAGGTGCTTGAGAACCTTGTAGTGCGAGATGGTCTGTCCTTCGATCATTGCCAACTCTGAGATTCTGCCCCTGAGAGTCTTTTTAGGATGCCCTCAGGCTGCGAAGAGTGTTTCGGGGGGAGGAGGAATGCAGTGCCTGGATCTCTTCGAAGACGGAGGCGACGGCATCGATGGTGTGAAAGGCGCTGAGCGCGATGTACTTCTGCTGCTCGTCGGAGAGCGGCATGGAGTCGAGCGTGCGGTTGAGGTCCGCGATGTGGTGCGGGTCGTTGTCGGCATGCGCGATCAGACAGCGGAAGGCAGTCGCGGGGAGCCGGGTCCGCTTCCGAATGGCTTCCAGCTGCTCGGTGAGCGGAGGATTTCCCTCGAGGACGATGAGATAACCGAAGACGGCGACCGGGTGGATGTGGAGCGCCCAGAAGTACTGTGCTCCGAGGAGGGAGACAACGGCAGGCAGCGGCGTTGCCTCAGCGACGTATTCGGAAGAGATGCCGAGGGTGCCGATGTCGTCGAGCAGCCAGGCGCCGTGATCCTGCTCCTCGACGATGTGCTGGTCGAGGTAGGGTGCGACGATGCGGGCGACGGGATCGTTCTTGAGAGCGAAAGCGCGATCGCGTGCGACGCGCATGAGCTCGATGCCGCCCTCCATGACGCGGTGAAGCTGGATGAGGAAGGTCGGCAGCATCTCGGCCAGATCGGGGTGCGTCCAGAAGTGATGACTGGCCGCATGAAGCCGGCCTTCGGCGAGACGGATTTTGGCCCCGAGGAGGTCGCTGTGAGAAGAGTGCATCGCCAATATTCCTGGATGGTTCCTGATGATTTCTGAGGGTTCCTGATAGACCGATAGGGGCCCCGCTGGAGGGGCGCAAAGCGCGGTGCCCTCCAGCGGACAGACGGGGAGGTTCGGTGCCTTATACGGGGAAGTTCGGCCGAGTGCTTGCTGCGGAGGCCAGAGGGGCATCGCCCAGCTTGTTGCGCAGCTTGATGAGGGTATCCACCTCGGCGGCGCTGAGCTTGTTGATGACGGCATGGTCATGATCGGAGACATTCTCCTGGGGGATCACACCGGCTGCGGTGAGACGCTCGATGTTGCTCTGCTTTGGAGCGGACTTCTTCTTGACGGCTTTCTTTACCGCCTTCTTGGGGGCAGCCTTTTTGGCTGGTGCCTTCTTTACAGCCTTCTTCTTGTTTGCTTTCTTGGTTGCCACGATGCTTCTCCTTTTGACGTGAGATTCCCGACGCCAGACAAACGTTCAGATAGTTCTAAAAGATGCTTTGAATCTGGGCCAATTGTATACGCGACGGATGAAAGAGATGTGTGGCTTTTACCCTAGAGAGGGTTCACCGGCCTTCATTGGTCTGGGGTGCTATTGCGAGGCGGCGGAGCCTGCAGCTATCTCGACGAAGCTGCGGCCGGCATAGAGCCGGTAGGTGTTTGCGGAGGAGGCGGAGAGAATCTGGAGCGGCATGGGACGCCGCAACTGCGTGTCGCGGGTCGATTTTGCAGTGAAGAGGTCGTGGCCACCGATGTCCATCACAAGGAAGGTGCCATCGGCGAGGAAGCCGCAGCCGTAGGCCCCGGGAGGGAGGGAATGGCCGCCGACCTGAATGGTCGATTCGATGATGAGGTAGGCCTGGTATCGCTGCTGCACGGCGCTGGAGTAGCCGGAGGTATCGACAAGAGCGACGAGCAGAAGGGCATCCTTCGCGAGGCGTATGCCGGCTGAGTTTCGTGCCTGGATCGAAGCGCTCTGGCCGCGGAAGAAGACGGACGGGGGAAGAATGGCGCCGGCCTCAGAGGCGGTGAGGATGGTGGAGGCTTGTTGGGGAGTGTTCGATTGCGACAGGGCAGGGAAGACCAGAGCGGCCAGTGCGAGGGCGAGAATGGGGAAGCGACGAAGCATCGCTGCCATCGTACTTTGGCCCATGTGCAGCCGCAAGGGGATTCGAGTCTTGAAGGAGTCTTGGCAAGGTCACCGGTAAGCCGCGTGTGGTCTTCTCCATCGGGTGACCATGCTTTGCATATGCATCTGAGCCGGAGTGCTCGCTGGATCGAGCACTCCGGTTCAGATGCGTGATATTTTCAGCGGACGCTTACGACTGCTGTCTGGTGGTACATGACGCGGTTGAGGCCGCGTCGGTGGTTCGGGACGGAGCGGTGAATCCTGAGCTGATAGACGATGGGGTCCGGATCGTCGTCGAGGGAGGCCGCGGCGTGCCTTCTGGTGGATCTGGCGAGCAGGTCGTTCATCTGCAGGTAGACGCCGTTGGTCCAGCCGAAGCCGACGACGTTGTTCTTGTATCCGGTGGCGACGTCGACGTTTGCCGAGCC
>DATHJA010000330.1:0-10155 GCA_035316475.1 Edaphobacter sp.
TGGGGGTGATGCAGGGGGTGGCACTTTAAGGATCAAAGTGCGGAACACGCCTCCGCGCTGGCCGGCTTAGGAGCGGCGACAGCGACAACAGAGGTGGGAAAGCGTGTTCATCTCTATATATAAGGGTAGGGCGAGGTGGAGCTTCCGTCAAGCCTTCCGGAGGCGAAGGCTACCCTCTGGGCAGCGTCTTCGGGCTACCGGCTGGGCTGGATGACGTGATAAGGCTCGATGGAGAGGAGGCCGGAGAGTGCGCCGAGCTCCTGGTCGGAGAACTGGCCGCGGTAACGGTCGGAGTTGAGAAGGGACTGGCGCTGCTGCTCGGGTACGTCGCGAAGGTCGCGAAAGGCGCGGGCGACCTGGCGGCGGCGGTCGATCGGAAGGTCGCTGAACTGCTTCATGGTATCGCGCACCTGCTGGCGTTGCTGCGGGGCGAGCCTGGCGATGGCTTCATTGCGCTCGAGCCAGCGCTGTCGCCGCTCCGGCGGCATGCTGTTCAACTGGTTAAGACGGTTATGCATTTGCTGCTGAGTCTGGGGCGGCAGATCGCGGAAACCGGGCTCGCGCTCGAGGGCCTTCTGCTGCTGTTCGGGCGTGAGGTTGCTGTGGCGATCCATCCACTGAAGCAGGTGCGGATTTTTACCCGGGTTCCCGGCAAAGCCCGGATGCGGCGCGGACGGAGGCGCCGTGTGGGGTGCAGGAGTATTAGGAGGAGTTGCATTTCTCTGCGCCGCCATGAGGGGGTGCGCGGCCAGCGGCAGGCAGAGAACAGCCGTCAGCAGCGCCGCTGGCACTGAAGCGAGGACACGGCGGGTTGTGACGAACAAAGGCATAACAAAGTTACTGCAGGAGGATATGAGCGTTATTTCTAAAAGCTTACCGCCAGACCCTCCTTTCAGGAGATGGATTTTCCAGCTTTCTGCGGGACTAACTGGAGGGCATGCCCGAGGCATCATCGACGGATCCCTCGTCCTGCAGAAGCTGATCCATGGTCTGGAGCGCCTGGTCGTTCTTGTCGAGGACCTGAAGGTCGGTCACGGTCGGCGATGTCTCCGATCTAAAGTGAAGATTGGAGAGGTCGGCAAAGGCTCCTCCACCGACGAGCAGAGCAAGGGCAAGAGCTCCTGCGAGCGCGGGGCGAAACTGACGGCCCGTGTTGAATAGCAGACGGGCGCGCATCCGCTCGAGCCATCCCGCGGGAGCCCGTTGCTGCTCCTCGCGGAGGAGGACGCCGAGCCTCTGATCGAAGTAAGGGGAGGGATCGGGCGCCTCCCATGTGTCGAGCAGGGACATGGTCGCCTGCAGGGATTCCAGCTCCTGGCGGCATTCGTCGCAGGAGTCGATATGCGCACGCGCCGTGTTATTGGCCGGCGCGGCCGGATCGAGCAGGAGATCCGGAAGTGCGGATTGGCAATCGTGGCAGTTCATGGAAGCTCTCCAATTCTTCTTTCTCTTTGTGCCGAAGGGCCGCAGAGAACTAAATAAAACCTTTCAGCTTTCCGCGCAACGTCTGGTAGGCGCGGAAGAGTAACGATTTGGTGGCGGACTCGCTTAGCTTGAGCACGTCACCGATTTGTTTGTAGTCCATGCCATCGTATTTGTGCATGAGCACGGCCATGCGCTGACGCTCGGGCAGGGCGAGGACGTGCTGACGAATGGCCTCGAGCCGTTCGCGGCGAAGCATATTGGTCTCGGCCCCGGGGGTCGCGTCGGCAAGGTCGGGAGTCGTCCCGGTCTCCGAATCCACCTCATCGAGATAGACGGTGGAGGCGGAGCGTTCGTGCCGCGTATCGCGGGCGTGGTTGACGCCGAGATTGGTCGCGATGCGATAGAGCCAGGTGCTGAACCGGGCCTCGGCGCGGTAGGTCTCGCGCGAGCGATAGACGCGGAGGAAGACCTCCTGGGCAAGCTCTTCGGCGACGGCCTGGTTGCGCACCATGCGATACATGAAGTGGACGATGGGCTTGCGGTACTTCTGAATGAGATAGTCGAAGCCGGCCATGTTGCCGGCGCGAAGCTCGAGCATGATGGTGGCATCGTCCATCTGCGCGAAGTCGCCGGCTGTATGGTGCTGCTCGGCTGTCTCAAGATCCTTGAGAAGTGCCGGGTTGACTGCAAGCGTAGCCATGTCTGTGCTAACCCTGTTTTCGTTCCCGGGTTGCGCTTTTGCGGAGGCAGGAGAAGGATCCTGGTGGCTCGAGGAATCCGGCGGATCGGGGTTGCTCATCGGGGGGCCGGAATGGGGAGGAGGGGGCATGCTCGAAGAGGTTGTGGTGATTGTATCGTTTTGAGGGGAGGGAACGGTCGCTTCGTTGCTTATTCCAAAGCGTTCAATGGTTTACAGATCAGTTTGGGCCTGAAGGGGTGAGATGCTATCCTTCTAAAAGAGGTCTTCCCGGAGGATGGGTTACTCCGGAAACCGGGCGCATAACTCAGCGGTAGAGTGCCACCTTCACACGGTGGAAGTCGTAGGTTCGAATCCTGCTGCGCCCACCATAAAATCAACAACTTAGCGACACTGGCAGAAGTAGTTTGATGCCATTTGATGCCAAACTCAACCGGCTGGCATCAACTGCGCCGGTTCTACCGGCTCAAACCTACCCTGCCTGCTGCTCCATTGCTGTCGACGAGAGCATCGCATAGACCGTTCCTACCATCTGCTGCACACTCTCCGGAAGCTCCTGCATGTACTCGTTCGCTGTGGTGTCCGCTCGCGAGTGCCGCAGGTGCGATTGAACGTCCTTCACCGAACCCAGCTTCTGTGCCCGCGTAGCGATCGTCCGCCGGAGCACCTGGAAGTTCAGCTTGGGAAGTTCCAACGCCTCCCGAAGGGGCTTCAAAACTCTGTACCGGAAGTTGGCCGGGTCCAGGAACCCGCCGTCCGCGTTCGGGAACATGGGAGCATCTGGTTCCACGAGCTTCGGCGATACCTGCTTCTGTTCCAACTTCCACTGCCTGAGCTCGGCGGCAAGTCCATCGGGTAGATGAACTTTCGTCATGCTCCCTGGGGTCTTACCGAAGGGACGAATCTTCCTTCGGTAGATCGTTTCGGTGATCGACAACGTATTCAAGTCGTCGAAGGACTTCCAGCGAAAAGCGAAGAGTTCGCTGGGACGAAGCGCATCGGTCATGTCCAGCATCAGCAGAAGGCGATCCCGCCGAGTGGCTGCTTCCAAGACCGCTCGTAACTGCTCCCAGGTCAAGATCTGCTTGTCCTTCGGCCGAAGATTTTTCGGAATCTTCAGCGTCCGGGTCGGGTCTTTGACCAGGAACTCTTGTTCGATTGCTTCGTCGAAGATGGACTTGAGATAGGAGCGCGCCTGCTTCACCCGATCCTGGCAGTAGGTCTTTGCCAGATGGTTCACATGCGTTTGCAGCTCAAACTTGTCGATCGACTCGATGGGGTCCGAGCCGAACTTTGAGATCAAATCAATCTCAATTTGAGCCGTCTTCTCTATTGCAGTCTCCGGTCGCCAATCCCCCTGTCGTACTGGGAAGTAGCGATTGCGAACGAACCACTCAAAGGTGACAGAGCCATCTTTGAGAATTCTTCCGTCCGCAACTTGGCCGGTCTGCTTCGTAATCTCAGCTCGAAGCGCTTCTCGCGCAGCGGGCTTCGTCATCTCCGACTTAAGGCCGAGCCGAACGCAGATGCGAACTGATCGGACATCCTCTGTGTCAGGATCAACGACCTCCTTGCGATAGAAGCCATACCAAGCCTTCCCGCGAAGCAGCACTGATCCCACTTGGTGCGATTTACCCATTGATTTCTCGTTTTCTGTGGGGAAAACAGTGGGCTCCCTCATTTTATCGCCGCTTGCGTCGCATAGCCGAGAGACGTTCCCGTTCATTGACAAACTCTTCGATCTGGCTTCGGCGATAGCGGAGCATTCCATCGCCGATGCGAATCACTGGCAGGTACGGGGACTTTCGAGAGGAGTGGTCCCATACCCAATCGGTACTAACATTGAGTCTTTCGGCTACCTCATCCGCCGTGAGCAAAGGATCTGTCTGGGGCATTTGGTGAACGACAGCGGCCATAGGCATGTGGCATCTCCATAGCGTCGGGTATTGGCACCGCAAGATGCCGGAATGTGCCTAGCGTGTCGCGAAGAAGCGGAGCTGTCCAATACGTTTTATTGATCGGTCTTTCCAAGGCGATAAATGGGAACTATCGGGGGTAGCCAGAAAATCTACCGCTTCTTTGCCCGCAGAGTAAGTTTGGCCAAACCCACGATTTCTGTTGCTTCACCACATTGGCCCTGCCAAGATTTCCACAGGCGGGGCTCGAAATGAGCAGCAATTCGGCTCCAAACATCACGTTCAACGCTCTTTCTATGCCGAGTAGGGAGCTATGTACGATTGGGCCGAGCTTCGCCATTTCCGATATCTGCTCACGATCCTGGAGCGACAAGGATTTCGCGTAGCTGCGGAGGAGTTGCATACCTCGCAGCCCAATCTTTCGGTTCAGGCCCGGCAGTTTCAGGAGAACGCCTCCGTTCGTCTCTACAAGAAGCTGAAGAACGGGCGTATCCGGCCCACGGAAACCGGCGTTGCTTTCATCACGCTCGCCAAGCTGCTGGAGACGCGGGACGACGTCATCAACGCACTCATTGCCATTGAGCGCGGAGAGATTGGTTCCGTTCGATTCGGATGCACTCCTCTGGTGGATCAGAGCTTGTTTCGCAGCTTCTGCGCCATGCACAGGGAGGTGCTGCCAGCATGTTCCATTCGTCCTACCCACGGAGATACCGCTCAACTCGCCGAGGAAGTTCTAACTGGGGCCGTTGACGCAGCAATCGTGACTCTGCCTCTAAAGCATCCTGACTTGCGCATCGAACAGATCCGTCGCGACCGGCTCGTGGTGTGCCTCCGCCGAGACGATGCTCTGGCAAGTAAACCCGCATTGCAGGCCACTGATCTACAGGACAACCTTGCGGTGATGTACCACCCACAACGCCATCCGGATGCGCATGAGCAGCTTCTTGAATTGCTCTCGGATGCGGGCGTCAGGATGTCGGAGTATTCCCGCGCGTCGCATCCGTCCGAGATGCAGTCGTTGGTCAAGGAGGGCCACGGCCTTACGCTGATCCGCGAAGGAACCATCCTTGACGACGAGTTGACGACACGGCCAATTGCCGGAGTGGATTGGTCTGTAGATACGGCGGTGATCTATCACAAGCTCCGGCATCCGAAGACCGTTCCCATTCTCGTTAGGAAATTCGGAAGACAGTCCCATCAAAGCGCGAAGGAAACTAAACCCCATAAGGTGTCTGTCCTTGTGGACATTCCGAAGCGTCCTCCTCAGCTGGTGACGGCAGATCCAGTGCAGCTGACATTCTTCCGGGAAGCCCAAGAACAGCAACGAAATGGCACGGGGTGATAGCTGAGAGCTATCGCCCGATAAATAGAACGTATTGGACGAGAGCGTCGAACGGCCTAATCATCACGGCATATTCCCGGCTGCGAACCAGTCGATGGAGGTGCCAATGTACCGCATCCGCAGAGCCGCTTCAGGTCGCTACACCGCCAATCGCATTAAGCGATCGGCGCAACCTTTCACCAAACGACAGATCCTCCAGGCGGCACGCGCGCTGTGGCCGATGCTGGCCACACTGGCGTTCTCGGGTGTGGCCCATGCACAAGGAACGATGGACTTTTCCGGAGCTACCACCTTAATGTCCACGTTCAAAACGTCGCCCGAAACGATCGAGAAGGCCATGGCGTTTTATTCGTCGATTGGGAAAAAGCCAATTCGCCTGTTCAAGGCGCTTCCCGGCCATGTCGCCAACCGGCTGCAGGCAGCGCTCTACAAGGAGGTGCTCTACCTCATTCAGCAAGGCGTACTGAGCGTCGCCGACGCTGACGTGGCAGTGAGCTACGGACCAGGGCCTCGCTGGGGCGTGATGGGACCAAGCCTCCAGTGGCACCTCGGCGGAGGAGCCGGCGGGATTAAACATTTTATGGAACACATCATGGGTCCTATGGAGACTTGGATGAAGGCTCTCGGCACCCCTGACATTACGCCGGAGCTGAAGCAGACCGTCGCCGACGCCGTCATCAAGATTGCGGGTAATCGCTCTGTCGAGCAGCTTGCAGCAGAGGAGAACGAGGTTGTAACCGGGCTCCTCAGCAGTCGCGCAAAGGCTGGCCTCTAACCTCTGCTTTGAACGACATTGAAAACACAATAAGGAGATTTGTACATGAATAAGGTAACTTCAACACCGCTCAACGCGGGTGCTGATAAGTCAACTGCATCCGGGCGGCTCTTTTTCCTGGATAACGGAGCCGGCCGCGTGTTGACCGCAAACCCAGACGGTTCTGATTTGAGGACACTGATCAGTGAAGGCCGAAAAGGGCCGGACGGGGTGGTGGTCGACGTCTCTGCCGGACACATCTACTGGACCAACATGGGCAATTTTAAAGAAAATGATGGCGCCATCCTCCGCTCGGATCTCGATGGTAAAAACATGACTACCATCATTCCTCCAGGTGGCACATTCACGCCTAAACAGATCAAACTGGAAAAAAAGAGTGGTAAGCTCTACTGGTCAGACCGCGAAGGCATGCGGGTGATGCGAGCAAATCTGGATGGGTCGAATATTGAAACTCTCGTGGACACGAGTCACGGGGATGCACGCCCCGGACAGGACGTGAGGAAATGGTGTGTCGGCATCGCCGTGGACGCTGAAGGCGGCAAGTTTTATTGGACCCAGAAAGGGCCTGCCAACGCCGGTGACGGCCGAATCTTTCGGGCTAACATCAAGACCCCGAAAGGTCAGTCACCCGCGAATCGCACTGACATTGAACTTCTTTATGAAAAACTGCCTGAGCCAATCGATCTGGACCTCGACCTCGCCAATCGGACTCTCTATTGGACCGACCGCGGTGACCCGCCGCGTGGCAACACGGTGAATCGTGCGCCGATGGATCCTGAGTCAGGGAATCGCAAGGAGCCTAAGATTCTTTTTACGCATTTAGAGGAAGGCATTGGGCTGGCTTTAGACCTGAAAGGCGCTCGCATGTTTATGACGGATTACGCCGGCTCGCTCTACAGCGCCAATATCGACGGATCAAACCGGAAGATGTTGGCGTATGCGCAAGGAAACCTCACAGGCATCGCGTATGTAGAGCTGCCGGTCGGGCATTAACCAAAAAACCCGGGTTCATCCTAATCGACAACACATGCTTCCAGGCTCGTAATGCTAGACAAGCATTACGAGCCTGGAAAAGATCTGAGAGCAAAGAGATGACAACGAAACCTCCTCTCGTGGTAATTGTTGGCGGTGGATTTGGCGGACTAACTGCAGCAAAGGGATTAAAGCGCTCTCCGGTCGACGTGCTGCTCATTGATCGTTCCAATCATCACGTCTTCCAGCCGCTTCTATATCAGGTGGCAACCTCAGTCTTGGCCCCCGGTCAGATTGCATCGCCCATCCGAAGTCTCCTGGATGAGCAGCCAAACACATCGGTGATGCTGGGCAGCGTGACCGGTGTTGATGCAGTGTCAAAGCAGGTCATCGTGGATGCTGACGACAAGGTCGGAATCAGGATCAGTTATGACTATCTGATTCTTGCGACTGGGGCGACTCACAGTTACTTCGGCCACGACGAGTTCGCAGCGTTTGCGCCGGGGCTCAAGAGCCTGTCGGACGCTGAATCTCTCCGAAACCATTTACTAGAAGTCTTTGAGAAAGCTGAGATCGAAGACGATCAGGATCGACGCCAGTCTTTGATGACCTTTGTGATGGTCGGCGCAGGACCGACTGGTGTCGAGATGGCGAGCGCAATTGCGGTCATGACCCAAACAACATTCCGAAACGATTTCCGCCGAATCGATCCGAAGTCAGCCCACATCGTTCTTGCGGATATGGCATCCCGGCCTCTTGGCACCTTTTCGGAGAAGTTGTCTGAAGCCGCGAGGCAGCACATGGTGTCGCTTGGTGTCGATGTCCGTCTTGGGAAGCCGGTTCAGGCAATCGACGGAGATGGCGTGGTTATTGGAGATGAACGTATTCACGCAAAGACGGTAGTATGGACGGCCGGCGTTGCTCCTTCGCCGGCGGGAAAATGGCTCGGGTGTGCAGTTGACCGTGCGGGTCGCGTTCGAATTCAAGCAGACCTTACAGTTCCCGGTCATCCGGATGTGTTTGTTGTTGGAGACACGGCATCGCTCGATCAGGAAGGCCGACCGCTCCCCGGAGTCGCTCAAGTTGCGATGCAGCAAGGTAAGTATGCGGCCAAGTCCATCTCCCGCAAGGTGATTGGCCATCCTCCCTTGCCACCATTTCGTTATTTCGATAAAGGCAATCTTGCCGTTGTGGGCAAGAGTTTCGCAGTGCTACAGAGCGGCGGCGTTCAACTCAGCGGCTTTATGGCCTGGCTCGTGTGGGCTCTCATCCACATTCAATTCCTGACGGAGACCAGCCTAAGGTTCAGTGTCTTTCTGCAATGGGTGTGGACTTATCTGAGTGGCAAGCGCGGTGCTCAGCTGATCATCCGGCCGCATTCGGGGCGTTGAGTCAAGTTGTGTTACCAAGGACCTTCTTATGTCAATCGAAATTGGTCTCTGCGATAAAGGCCAGAAAAGCAATCTGCAAACACTCAGCTTCACTGCCGAGCGCAACGAAGGAAATTGCTATGAACATACCAAACCAAATGAATGATCCGGAATCAGATGTATCCCCTGACTCCGATGAGGGATCAAGCAGTTTATCCCGCCGCAAAATGATTCTTGGTGGTGCAGCAGTTGTAGCAGCCATAAGCCTGCCGAAGAACAGCTTGGCATCAACGACACTCTCACCGACAGACCAGCCTTGGAAGAACAACAATGGAAAGGATGACAACGTGAATTCGACAACAGACATACCGGAAACAGCGCAAACCTTCGACCCCAGCAACTTTACCGTTGTACCTGCGCGAACGTTTGAAGACTTGCGCGTTGGCGAAATCTTCCGCGCACCAAGCCGCACACTCACCGATGCGCACGCCTCGGCCTTCCAGGCAGTTTCGGCTGACAATCATCCTATTCACTACGACGTGGAGTATGCGCGGCGTCACGGACACACAGCCCCAGTAGTGCATGGCTTGCAGGTACTCGCGTTCACGGCTCCCGGGGCAACGCTCTTTCCTCAGTACATCGGAGACGTGTTCATCGCGTTTACCGAGGCGTCCTGCACGTTTCTCAAGGAAGTACATGCCGGAGACACGCTCTATTCTGCTCTCGAGATTGTCGCTCTCTTCCCGCAGGGAGATAGCGGCCAGGTAACGACGAGGGCCACAGTCCATAACCAGCGCGGTGAACTCGTGCTCTCTGGGGAACACAAGTATCTTCTACGCCGACACACTTAATCTCATTGCTAGCAAAACCGTGTGACGTCGTGCGGCGAGTATGATGCCTGCTTTATGTAATTGGCCGCAATTGGACCCCCTAAGAGAGATATATGCCGGCTAAGCCTGAACAGATATGCATTGCCATCCTCGATGATTATCAGAACGTTGCCGTTTCAATGGCGGACTGGTCAGCGCTCGACGGACGAGCGACGGTCTCCGTATTCAATGACCATCTCGAAAGCACCGATGCTGTTGTCGCGCGCCTTCAACCCTTCGAGATCGTCTGTGTCATGCGAGAGCGCACGCCGATGACGCGCGCGATCATCGAGCGACTACCCAAGCTTCGCGTGATTGTCTCGACGGGGCTTCGGAATGCCTCGATCCACCTTGAGGCCGCTGCAGAGCGAGGCGTGCAGACTCTCAATACTGGCTACAGTTCGGCGCCGACAATCGAAATGACCTGGCGCTAATACTGGCCTGCTCACGCAACCTGATTGAAGAGAATGCCGCACTCCGCGGTGGCGGATGGCAGCGTCATGTCGGTGACGAAATCGCCGGGCGAACACTTGTTGTCACGCTGCACTCAATTCCCGGAATATGTCCTGGAGGGTCACGATTGTAGCTTTCAGCTTTAAATGGCGCCGAGTTTCGGAATTATTTGGCGTATGTTTCGGGAATAATTGGCGTACGCTCGGTCAGTTTGTCCCGATCACCAGACTGTCCCGTGCCGCTTCAACGACCTCGACAGAGACATGGTGAAGGTCATTCACACTGAGAACTCGTTCGATCTGCGTTAGAAGTCGGGTCAGCAGCCTGAAGTTTCCT
>DATHJA010000331.1:0-3318 GCA_035316475.1 Edaphobacter sp.
CATTGCCTTGTTCGGCGGGCTGCTGACGGCGACGAACATCATGATCTGCTCGTGCTTCCTGTGGGCGACGATCTATCCGGGCGTACCGCAGGATGCGGCGTTGACGCAGGCTTTGTACCGCATCTCCTTCGGGCTGGGCGGTCCTGGCTTCTCGGTGCCGTTCGGCATCTTTCTTGCGGGAGTCTCGGTTACGGCGGGCTTCTATCGCCTGTTGCCGAGGTGGATGGTGGTTGCGGGGATCGTCATTGCCGTGGTGGGCGAGCTGAGCTGGCTGGAGATGCTGAATATTCGGCTGCTGCCGTTGATTCCGCTGACACGGTTTCCGGGGTATCTGTGGATGATTGCCGCCGGGTTTCTGCTGCCCCGGCGGCGTAAGGGTTAGCAGCTATGACACGGCTGGCTTGCTGTCTTAGGTGTGGCTGACAGCATGGGCGTCATCCAACAGCGATGTGCCGAAGCGGTCACGCAGGAAGTCCAGAAATGCCCTGACCTTCGGTGACGACACGAGCCGTGAAGAGTAGAGGGCATGGAGTTCCACCGGGGCCGGCTCCCACTCCGGCAGGACCCTTGCCAATCGGCCCTGCTTCACGTCGGGGTCGGCGACCGAACGGGCCAGCAAGCAGATGCCTGCTCCGGCGATGACAAGCTGATGGTTGATCGTGGGGTCGGGGACCGCGACGTACGCTTCGACCCGGACCTGTTTGAGCTGGGACTCTCTCCACAGACGCCAAGTAACGGAGCTTCCTGGCTCGCCGCCGCGGCCGCAGTTGGTCGTGATGCACCTGTGGCGGCGCAGGTCTTCGGGAGATTCGAGGATTCCGGAGGCCGTCAGATATCCGGGACTCGCGTAGATTCCCAGCGGGATGCGCATGATTGGCTTCCTCAGCAGACCTGAGTCCTCGAGTGGTCCCGGCCGTATGACGATGTCAAGATTTCCCTCGCGCGGCACGGTTTCAGTGTCGAGCATCTGCAGGCTCAACTGAAGCTCCGGATAGGCGGCGAGGAATTGGCCCAGGACGGGGCCGAGGATGAAGCGGGCGAAGGCGACGGGAGCTCCGATGCGGAGTCTTCCGCGCGGCTGGACCTGCATGGCCCCGACGGCGAGATCAGCCTGCTCGGCCTCTTCCATGACGCGCAGGCTGCGGTCGAGATAGAGCTCGCCGAGCTCGGTAAGCTCGACGCGGCGCGTCGTCCTCTCGAGCAGCTGCACACCGAGTCGGTTCTCGAGCCGTCCGATGGCGCGGCTGACGCTGGACTTGGGGACTCCCAGCCGACGCGCAGCCTGGGTAAAGCTATGGGTCCGGGCTACATGCACGAAGAACTGGAGCTCGTTGAGGTCGGTCAGGATTGTTCCCATACAAGAACAGTGTATTGCTGATCGACGGATTGATCCATACATCTACTGCTCCAGCGAGAGGGTTCTGACTTTCGGCGAAGACGTAACTCAAGGAGAACAAAATGTTTTTAGTTACAGCGGCAAGCGGAAATGTGGGGGGTCAGATTGTGGAGCAGCTCCTGGCCCAAGGAGAGAGGGTTCGGGTGGCGCTGCGCGACCCCGGTAAGGCTTCGCGGTGGGATGGGCGGGTGGAGGTGGTCGTCGCCGATTACAGCCAGCCGGAGGGCTTTCGCGAGGTGTTTAGCGGAGTCGAGGCAGCATTCCTGATGAATACCGGGCCGGCCGGGGAGCCCTTTGAGCAACTGTTAGCCGCGGCAAAAGCAGCGGGAGTTCCACGCATTGTCTTTCTGTCGACCATTCTTGCAGGCGACACCGGATCAGAGATCGGACTGTTGCACAAGGCAAAGGAGGATGCCATTCGGGCCTCCGGGCTGCAAGGAAGATATCTTCGCCCTGGAAGCTTCATGACCAACACGCTGCAATGGAGCGGGTCGATCAAGTCGGAAGGGGTTGTCTACAACCCGACGGCGAATGGGAAGGTTGCCGCGATTGCCGCAGAGGATATCGCCGCGGTCGCAGTGAGGGCGCTTCAGTCACCCGACCTGGAGGAAGAGACCTTCATCCTGACCGGAGACGAGCTTCTGAGCGTCCCGGAGCAGGTGGCGATTGTGTCGGAGGTGCTGGGCAGGCCGCTTCGCTGCGTCGACATCCCCGTGGAGTCCGCGATTCAGGGCATGATCGGCGCTGGTGTTCCACCGCACATCGCTACAGCGGTGGGAAGGTCTTTCGAAGGCATCCGCGACGGCAGGATCATCTCCCCTACGGATACTGTGGAGAGAGTTACGGGGCGGAGGCCTGCGACCTTTCGCGAGTGGGCGGAGCGAAACGTCTCGCGCTTCGCGTGACCGGCAGAATCGCAGAATCGATGGTGGCGTGTGCCTCATCTCAGATGACGAGATGTGGGCACACGTCACGCGTTGCCTCGCGTGAACTCTGCCTCAGGACGACGCTGCTTCAGCTGTCCTTGCGATAGAGGAGATCGCGGATGGCCTTTTTCCGCTCGGCATTGGCTTCGCGCTCGGACTTGCGCTCGTCGGCGTTCATGGAGGGCTTCGAGGGTGTACTGTCTGGCTCTTCCTCTACGCTGCACTCGGGGCAGCGGTTGGCGAAGCCGGGCTTGCCGGGCTTCAACTCGAACTCTTCTCCGCACTGGACACAGACCTTGATCGGGAACGGCATGGCGTTCTCTATTTTAAAATGAAGGCACCAGGACCGCAACGAGCGCGTGAGAGTGTCCGCGTTTATGCGGAAGTACACTGGAAGAGAACCCTATGAGCGAGACCTCTTTTTCCGCAACCTTCCCAGCCTCCGACGTCGCCGAACTGGCGCCCGGTCAGGAAGCTCCGCGGCTTGCCGGACCTTCACGAACACTGTTCCGCGTGCTTGCCGCCATCAGCTTCTGCCATCTGCTGAACGACATGGTGCAGTCGCTGCTTCCGTCGATCTATCCCATCCTGAAGAGCTCGTTTCATCTGGACTTTACGCATCTTGGCCTGCTAACCCTGACCTACCAGGTGGTGGCTTCGCTGCTGCAGCCCGTCATCGGGCAGTTTACCGACAGCAAACCGATGCCCTACGCACTTCCGGTGGGGATGACGTTCACGCTGATTGGCCTGATTCTGCTTGCCGTTGCCCCTACCTTCACATGGCTTCTGATCGCCTCGTCGCTGGTCGGTATTGGATCGGCGATCTTTCACCCGGAGTCGTCGCGAATTGCGAGGATGGCCTCAGGCGGCAAGCACGGGTTCGCCCAGTCGTTCTTTCAGGTGGGAGGAAATACGGGATCGGCCATTGGCCCGCTGTTGGCTGCATTTATTGTTTTGCCGCAGGGACAGAAGGGAATGGCCTGGTTTGCGTTGCCA
>DATHJA010000332.1:0-5079 GCA_035316475.1 Edaphobacter sp.
CCACGAGCACGGGCTGCTCCGATTGAAGGACATCTTTCTCAAAGTTCGAGTCGCTTACTTCAGTTACAAACTGACCTGCCATCTAACTTCCTCCCTAGAGTGCTCTGCGATTGCCACCCAAGCTGGCCGAGCAACCTACACGATAATAGATGCGCGAATGCTTCTGTGGTTTCAAATCTGAACCTGGAGTGCAGAAAAGTCGATCTTTTTCAGGCTCATAAGATTGATCCAGCCGGCTGGAGGGTTAAAGTAGGAACGCCCGGACCCCTTGGGAAAGGGGTCAACGGGCGGCGAAGCAGCCCTCCCCAGAACTGCTCACATGCTCAAGGTACGCAACTTCCTAGAAGACGTAAAGGAATCTTAGGTAATATTTTCCTGGTTACCTGATTAACCAGGAAGATTATTCCCATAATGGGACTCTATCTTCCCGGCGATGCTGGTTTGGATGACCTCGACCTCCGGATCCTGGGCAGCGTTACGGATGGCGGATAGAGTGTCGCCGGAGGCCTGCTCGGCGATCAGGAGGACGGAGGGTCCTGCTCCACTGAGAGCGACTCCGAGGACGCCATGGGTTCCGGCCAGCGGAAGCAGACGCGGAAGAAGGGGGCATACCTCCATCCGATAGGGCTGGTGGATGCGGTCCCGCATGGCGGAGGCCAGGAGGTCGCCCCGATGAAGCGCGAAGGCCGAGACCAGCAGCGCGGTTGCCTGGATATTCGCTACGGCGTCTTCGCGGGAGTAGTGCTCGGGCAGCAGGGCGCGAGCCTTACTGGTGGAGAGGCTTGCGGAGGGTAGCGCGAGTAGAAGGCTCCAGTTCAACTTATCTCCATAAGTTGCTGTTTTAACTGAACTATCTGACATCAATGATACGGTCATCCCACCGAGAAAACAGGCGGCGACATTGTCGGGATGTCCCTCGCGGCGGCAGGCCTCTTCGAGGATCTGCTGGGAGCTCCAGTTGAGCTGGCCGAAGTGATTTGCCAGCATGACTCCGGCGAGGAGAGCGGCGGCGCTCGATCCACACCCCATGCCCAGGGGGATCTCGTTGTTGAGCTTGAGGTGGAGGCGGGGCGAGAACACACCGGCGTTGGCCAGCACATCGACGTAGGTGGTGAGGATGAGGTTGTTATCGATGACCGAGCAGGCTTCGGCGTTGCGGCCGGTGGCGTCGATGTGGAAGGCACCGGACTCGGAGACTCTGGCCTCGATGGTGAGGTAGAGCGCCATGGCTAGCCCGAGAGCGTCAAAGCCAGGGCCCAGGTTGGCGGAGGTGGCGGGCAGGCGAAGGTGCAGGGCCCCAACTGGAGCAGGGATGCCCGGCAAACTCATGCGTGGACCAGCTTCATCTGCGATTCGAGCTCGCGGAAGACGGTGTCGGTGTCGGGTTCGAGAACGATGGGGGGCTTGCGCAATGCGGCGTGGAGGATCTGATCGGATCCTGAGATCTGAGCGTTTTCCTCTTCGGTAAAGAGTTCGCCGCGGTGATAGTCGATGGTGTAGTTGGAGTCCTTGAGGGTGTGGCCGGTGAGGATGAGGACGACGCGCTCCTCCGCTCCTATCTTGCCCTGGGCGACGAGCTTCTTGAGGCCGGCGAGGGTGACGGCAGAGGCGGGCTCGCAGCCGATACCCTCGGAGCCAATCTCGGCCTTGGCGAGCGCGATCTCCTGCTCGAAGACCTGCTCGCACCATCCGCCGGTGGTGCGAAGCGCGCGGAGAGCCTTGCGCCAGGAGGCGGGATTGCCGATGCGGATGGCGGTGGCGCGGGTGTTGGCCTTGACGGGGATCAGCTCCGGAATATTGTCAAACGAGCCGCCGTTCTCAGTAATGCTGCGGTAGAGCGGGTTGGCTCCTTCGGCCTGGATGATGCTGACTTTGGGGACGCGGGAGATGAGGCCGAGGTGGTGCATCTCGCTGAATCCCTTTGCCAGAGCCGAGCCGTTGGCGAGGTTGCCACCCGGGACGATGATGTGCTCGGGAACCTGCCACTCTAGCTGCTCGACCAGCTCGAAGGCTGGGGTCTTCTGGCCTTCGAGGCGGTAGGGATTGACTGAGTTGAGCAGCATGATAGGAAAGCGGTTGACCAGGTCGGTGAGGACGTTGACACAGCCGTCGAAGTCCGTCTTGAGCTGGACGGTGAGAGCTCCGTAGTCCATGGACTGGGAGAGCTTGCCCCAGGCGATCTTGCCCTCTGGAATGAAAACGATGGAGCGCAGACCGGCTCGGGCGGCATAGGCAGCCATGGCGGCCGACGTATTGCCGGTGGAGGCGCAGGCGACCCATTCGAAACCGCGCTCACGGGCGACCGAAAGGGCCGCGGTCATGCCGGTGTCCTTGAAGGAGCCGGTGGGATTCATGCCCTGGTGCTTGGCCAGGACCCAGTTGAGGCCGAGGGCCTTGGAGGCCCGGGGAAGGTCGTAGAGGGGAGTATTGCCCTCGCGGAGGGTGACGACGTGGTCGAGGTCGTCGATGATGGGGAGAAGGTCGCGGAAGCGCCATACTCCGGACTGGTCTACGGAGAGGGTGGAGGTGCGGCGTTCCTGCCAGAGCCAGCGCAGGGCGCTCGCGTTGGGCAGCTTCGAGTCGGAGGCCGGGGTGTCGCCGTTGGGCAGCGAGGACCAGGGATAGATGACGTCGTAGAGACCATTGCAGGTGGGGCAGCGGAATATGCTATTGACAGCGCTGCCGGCGATTCTGGCGCCGCACTCTGTGCATCGGAGCTGATGTGTCGCGACTTTCATGGTTTCAGTTAGGGTATCGTACTCGGCGAGCTCAGCCAAAGGCCCGCCAGCGTCAGCCAAAGGGCAACCGCCGCGCTCTGTGGCTTGTGGCTGTGATGTGCGGCGCGATTGCCGCGTTCCCGGCTATAGCGCAGGCGAACAAGGAGTTGCGCGTGGCAGCCGCGGCGGATCTGCAGCCTGTGCTGCCGACGCTTGCGGAGCGTTATGAGAAGGCGACTGGGGTAAAGCTGGTCATCAGTTTCGGCTCGTCGGGGAATCTGGCTACGCAGATCATCAATGGAGCCCCGATGGATCTGTTTCTGGGAGCAGATTTTGTCTTCCCGGAGAAGGTCGTTGCAGCCGGACTTGCCGATGGCACTGCGCCGACGCAATACGCGCGAGGAACGCTGGTGCTGTGGGCGCGAAAGGATTCTCCGCTGCAGCCGATCACGCTCGATTCGCTTACCGACAAGCGTGTGACTGCGGTGGCGATTGCCAATGATCTGCGCGCACCGTACGGACAGGCGGCTGTGGCTGCTCTGAAGCGGCTGAAGATGTACGACGCCGTGAAGCCGCACCTGGTAGTGGCCGAGAACATCGCGCAGGCGGCGCAGTTTGTGGAATCGGGGAATGCGCAGCTGGGGTTGATCTCGCTGACGGCGGCGAGCACGCCGCGCTTTCAAGCGGAGGGAACTTTTGTGCGGGTTCCCCGCTCGGCCTATGCGCCGATCATGCAGTGCGCGGTGGTGATGAAGAGCTCGAACCGCAGAGCAGAGGCGCATGCTTTTCTGGACTGGCTGCTGAAGCCGGAGGTACAGGCCAGCCTGGTGCCGATGGGACTGGAGCCGGTGAAGTAGCCGCGCTGTGTAGACTTTCGCTGTATGGATCTTGAAGCCCTTTGGCTAACGCTGCGGCTGGCTGCGAGCACGACGGCGATTCTGCTGCTGATTGCGCTGCCGCTGGCATGGTGGATTGCATCGGGACGCGGAATGGCGAGGGCGCTCGCGCAGGCTGTAGTGGCGTTACCGCTGGTGCTCCCCCCAACGGTGCTGGGGTTCTATCTGCTTATCGTGATGGGTCCGCTGACAGCTCCGGGGCGGCTGTTGATTCATATCTTTGGGCATCCTCTGGCGTTCAGCTTCACGGGGCTTCTGATTGGGTCGGTGCTGTACAGCCTGCCGTTCGCCGTGCAGCCGCTGGTCGCGGGATTCGAGGCGGTGGATCGTGGATATATCGAAGCGGCGGCGGGACTGGGGGCTTCGCCAGCGCGGGTGTTCTTCTCGGTCGTGCTTCCGATGGCGCGCGCTTCCCTGCTGACCAGCACCGTGCTCGCCTTCACCCATACGGTGGGCGAGTTCGGCGTGGTGCTGATGCTGGGAGGAAATATTCCCGGCGCGACGCGGACGCTTTCGATCTCGCTCTACGACCTGGTGCAGGATGGCAACTATGCCGCCGCCAACAGGACGGCACTGGCGCTGGTGGGGTTTGCGATGGCGGCGCTGGTGGTGATCTATCTGCTGCCGAGCGTGCGCAGAAGCGACGGAAGGCAGGCCGACGTTGTCCGATAGCCTGCTGAACGTGAGGATGAAGCATCGTGTGGGCGGGATCGCGCTCGATGTGGAGTTTCATCTGACGCAGCCGTGGACGGTGCTGTTCGGGCCTTCGGGGAGCGGGAAGACGACGGTGCTGCGGGCGATTGCAGGATTCGTGCGGCCGGAGGAGGGGCGGATCGTCTATAGCCCGATGGAGCGTGTGATGGTCGATACGCGCGAAGGGATCTTCGTTCCGCCGCATCTGCGGCCCGTAAGAAGCGCGGCCCAGACAGCCTGGCTGTTCCCCCACAAGACCGTGCGCTGGAATATGGTCTATGGCAATGGCTCGGTGACGAAGCCCGCCGACGCCATGGGGATTGCCGACGAGCTGATGTCTCTGTTTCATCTGCGCGAACTTGCCGACCGTATACCGGCTGAGTTGAGCGGAGGCGAGAGGCAACGCGTCTCTATCGCAAGAGCTGTCGTTTCGGCAGTGACCTTTGCAGGGCCTGGGCAGCCACTACTTTTACTGGATGAGCCCTTTACCGGTCTCGATGCGGCGCTGCGCGACGAACTGCTGATGGGACTGCAGAGTTGGCTTATGCGCTGGAAGATTCCCGTGCTTTCAGTAACCCATACTTTGGGAGAGGCGTTTCAGTTGAGTGCCGAGGTTATCAAGATCGGCGATGGCAATGTGATCGAGCAAGGCCCGGTGGCTGAGGTTCTAAGCAAAGAACGGCAACGGCTGCTGGAGAGCCTTGGAGTCCATACCGAAAGGGATGCTCAGCCGAGCTGAACCGGCTCCTGCTCCAGCTGAATTCCGAAGAGAG
>DATHJA010000333.1:0-6271 GCA_035316475.1 Edaphobacter sp.
TGCTCCTGACGAGGTTACAAAAGAAGATGCCGCCGCGACGCCGAAGGGCGAATGGGTTCAGCTTGTGGGCTCGGCCTACGACCGAACCATCTACGGGTTTCAGCTGGAGACAACACAGGAGCAGGACGAGCGATTTGTGGCTTACTATAACGATCGCAGGAATGTGAGCCACTTCAACCTGCTCTTCCATAACTGCGCGGACTTCTCGCGCGTGGTGCTGAACTTCTACTATCCCCATGCAGTGGGCCGGGCCTGGGTGGTCGACCTGGGGATGACGACGCCGAAGCAGGTGGCGCGCTCGCTGACAAAGTACGCGAAGAAAAATCCGGACCTGCCGTTTATGGTCTTTGTCATCCCGCAGGTGCCCGGGGAGATTCCGCGCAGCCATCCGGTGAACGGTGTGATGGAGTCAGTGGTGAAGTCGAAGAAGTATGTGGTCCCGCTGGCCGTCTTTTATCCGGAGTTTACGGCAGCCCTGGGCGTGGTGTACCTGACGGATGGGAGATTTACACCGCCAAAGGACGCTCCGGAGGTGCTACTGCCTGGAGAGAGTGTGCGCGCGGTAATTACCCGCAGGCGTCCGGAACAGGGCAAAGCGGTCGCGTCAGTTGACGCTCATGCCAGCGTCCACGTCGAGGACAAGCATCCCGCTCTGAATGATCATCGAGTGAATCTTGAGAGCAGTAAGAGTGAAGGCGTAGCCGGTGGTCTCGGCCGAACGGCTGAGTAGCTGACGCATGAGGTCGGCAGCGTTTACCTTCATCTGCTGCGGAAGCTGGTGGGAGAGGAAGGGAACGAGGAGGAAGTTCAGCTCGCGCGAGTTCGACAGGTGATCGATGCGGGCGTCGCGGAAGCCGATGGTCTCGCCCTGGGCATCGGGGAGGACGGAGACGTCGACGTCGCGAGTGAGGGAGACGCCGACACAGGCTCCGACGACAGAGGTGCCGAGCCTGGAGCGCGTGTGGAGGCTGACGACGACACGATCGTCGTGGAAGGTGATGTGGGGCTTTTCAGCGTATACGTAGCAGGCGGAATGAGCGTCGCCGCGGAGGTAGTAACGGCCGTCGGGGCCGTTGAAGAGCTGGGTCTTGAGGGTGCGCTCGAGCGCCTGG
Organism: Edaphobacter sp.; assembly: GCA_035316475.1. Taxonomy (GTDB): domain Bacteria; phylum Acidobacteriota; class Terriglobia; order Terriglobales; family Acidobacteriaceae; genus Edaphobacter. The sequence continues at coordinate 1,113 of DATHJA010000333.1, forward strand.
GCGGAGATGCTGACCTCAGTCGCATGGCCCGTGACAGTAACAAAGAGGACAGCATAGAGAAGCAACGAACGTCTCATGAGATTAAGAATAACGGGTGGCACCGCGGAGTCCGCGTGGATTCCGCAGTGCCATAAATCTGGCCTAACTCTTGAACAGATGAGATGCGTGCGTGACGGCTGCGCCGGCGCGCATAGCTGCCGCTACCACTGCGGTTTCGGCGAGCATCTGTTCGGTTGCGCCTGCATCCACGGCGGCCTTGCGGTGAATCTCAAGGCAATACGGACACTGGGTTGTCAGGGCGACGGCGAGTGCCATCAACTGTTTGTGCAAAACATCGATCACACCTGGTTGGAATGCAGCTTTATCGAAGGCCCAAAAAGCCTTCATCGACTCCGATGCGTTTTCGTCGAGCTTCTTGAGCTGGGCGAGATTCTTCATATCAAACATGTATGTTTCTCCTTCTGCAGCGGCATAGAGAGGATTCACCAACGTCGGGGCCGATTTTCGATCGTCGCCGCGCCTTTGCCGCAACGATCCGTTGGAGTGCCACGGCAGCGACAAGGTAACACGGCCGGATGAGTCTGCGGATAAGTTCGCTCCCGGAGATTACCCCGGAATCCGCCCCCGCTTTATACGAGGACTCCGCGCCGATATACTCGGAGATGAGGGATTTAGAGGTTCATGGCCGCACTGATTGAAGCGATTAACGTCAAGCGCAAGACGCTGTTCGAGCACGAAAACGCCCCTTACTACTGCATGGAAGCCGATGTCAGCTCGCCGACGGCCCGCGGTGGGCAGACGCTAGTGCGCTTGAAGATGCGCAACCTGCTGACCAATGCGGTCTTTGAGAAGAGCTTCAAGGCAGGCGAGAAGTTCAAAGAGCCGGACCTGGAGCTTGTCCCGGCGACGTTTCTGTATGTGGATGGAGATGGCTTTCACTTTCTCGACCAGCAGAGCTTCGAGACGCTCACGCTGACCGAAGCGATGGTCGGCGATGCCACAGATTTCCTGGTCGAGAGCCTCGAGGTTCAGGTGCACAAGTACAACGGCAACCCCATCGGCTTGCAGCTACCGATCTTCGTCGAGCTGACCGTCACCGAGACGGAACCCGGCCTGAGTGGCGCATCGCAGAGCGGCAGCGTGACGAAGGTTGCGACGCTTGAGACTGGCCTGGAGGTTCGGGTTCCGCTATTCATCAAAGAAGGCGAGAAGGTGAAGGTCTCGACGGAGAGCCGCGAGTTCGCTGGCCGTGCCTGAACGCATGCTATTTTTTGCGGCTTCTGCGCTTTGCATCGGCCCTGGGCCAGTACTGAAACTCATCGACGTATAACTCACCGCTCAGATCCGATATCCGCAACGCCATGCGTGCCTGAGCGTCGGCGATCGCGCGGTTGTAGATCATTGGACCAAGCTCTTCCACGAAGAAGTCCAGCAGCAGGCCGGCCGGAAGATTGCCGATGGGCTCAGGCATGTTCTCTTCGAAGTAACGCTGAATAGAAGCAATGGCGTCTGCGCGTGGCTGTTGTGGTATCTCGATCTTCATAGGAAGAGAGTACACGCGGTACAGCTCCGGATTACTTGTCTTCCTTTAGCCGATCCAGCAGCCGCGTCAGCACTTCGCGCTCCTCGTCGGAAGGCTGGAAGCTGAGCGGCTTGCGGCGGATGTAGCGCAGATTCAGGTTGGCGATATCCGACGCCATCACGATGAAGAGGTTGCCGGGGATGTTGAACCAGAATTCATCCGAGACGGTTTCGATATCCTCGGCTTTGGCTTTGTGAAACTCGGCTCGCTCAAACCGTCGCGGATTTGCAAGCGTGATGCTCTGGAGCGAACCGTCGGAGTTCAGCATGCGGTCCTGAATGGCGCCCTGGTACAGGCCGCCAGACTTCGTCAGCACATCGGCCATGATGCGGAAGCTTCCCTCGGGCAGGAGCATGTCCGAGAACAGCAGGTCCCACTCGGAGATGCGCGGCACGATGGTCGCCAGCAGCGTACGCATCCAGCGCTTGTGCAGACTGCGCCAGATACGGTTGTAGTTCAACACTACGAAGATGCGTACAGTGCACGCGATAAGGACGATGAGATACAGCCGCCACAGGATGGCATAGTTCATCCAGAAGAACTTGTAGAGGCTGGTAAAGAACTGCGCGTGGTGCGACTGGAAGAAGTTATCGCTCTGCAGCGAAGAGAAGACGATCTCGACATCGGTCTGGTTGCCTGCGCTCCAGAGCGCGCCGGTGTATCTTGCCCAGGCAACGGCTGCTAATAGCGGAATCGCCGCGGCGATGATGGACCGGGCCACCTCTTCGGCGTGGGACTCGATGCGTGTCTTGCGAAAGACAACAAGATCCGCCGCCCAGCGAGCGATGAGGTTGGGGCCAAGCAGGTAGACGGCGATGAGGAAGCTGACGAGAAGCGCCAGCAACGTTAGCTCCTAGGCGACCGCTTTGGCTTCGCGGGCGACGGCTTCGTGCAGGTCGGCGAGGTTCAGCGTAATCTCGCCGAACGAGGTGGGGATGACGGCCGACTCGTGCGTGCGGAGCTGGGCCAGCACCGCATCCTCATGCCGCTGAATGAACTCGATGATCTCGGCGCGCAACCGCTTCTGACTGGTGCCGACGTTCACATCGCGCAGCGAAAGCACGTACTCAAGCTCAGAGCTGCTCATACGAAACCCTCAAACGCACTGCACGAAATTCAGTGCAGCTCATGTTGAAGATATCATGCGCTGTGGAAAATGGCTCGTGATTGTTGAGGTTCGGAGCACAAGGATGAGAGTTACGCAGGCATGAAGGAAACCTGGAAAGCATCCTGTACCCGAAGATCTGTGGCCGCACAGTCACAGCAGATTCCTCGGCTACGCTCGGAATGACAACTAAAAAACTTACAGTAGCTCCTGAGCCCGCAGCACAGCCACCACAGCCTCATCCGCCGTCGCTCCCACCGCGCTCAGATGCCCCATCTTGCGTCCCTTGCGCGGACGGTGTTTCTCATACAGATGCAGCCGAACCCCCGGCACAGCAAGCGCGCGGTCGAAGTGCGGGACTCTGGCGGTGCCGTCTTCGTTCAACCAGACATCGCCCAGCAGGTTAGCGATGGCGCACGGCTGAACCACCTCCACCTCGCCCAGGGGAAGATCGCAGACTGCGCGGACGAGCTGCTCGAACTGGCTGGTGACACAGGCGCGCTCGCTGGCGTGATAGCTGTTGTGCGGGCGCGGTGCAAGCTCGTTGACCAGAAGCTCGCCCGTGGTGGTGACGAACATCTCCACCGCAAGGATGCCCTCGAGCTGGAAGGTATCGGCGATGGCTTCGGCGAGCTGTCGTGCTTCGGAGGCCATGGCCTGCGGGAGCGGGGCGGGCAGCACGCTCCAGGCCAGAATCTGGTTCTCGTGGTGGTTCCAGGCCGCCGGGTAGACCTTCACCTCGCCAGAGGGCGAGCGCGCTACCAGCACGGAGATTTCGCGCTCGAGGTCGATCGCCTTTTCGACGACTCCGGCGCCCTCGCCCAGTGCCTCCCAGGCTCCGCGAGCCTCTGCTTCAGGATCGGCGCCGAGGCGGAAGCCTACCTTGCCCTGTCCGCGGCCGTCGTAGCCTCCGGTTGCGCTCTTGCAGAAGCATCGGCCGCCGAGGTCGGCGATGGCGGTGCGAAGCTCGTCGAGCGAGCGCACAGCGCGATAGTCGCCGAGGGGAAAACCATGCTTTCGCAACCAGTTCTTCTGCTCGATCCTGTCCTGGATGACGGCGAGCGTTGCCCGGCCGGGCCGCACCGGAACGAAGTTCGCTGCCGCGTCCATGCTGGCGAGGGAGATCTGCTCGATCTCGAGCGTGATTACGTCGCATCCTCGGGCAAGGTTGGCGGCTTCTCTTGTGTCGTCCCAGCTAGCCTCGATGCAGCCGTCGACGACGAAACGCGCGGGGCAGGCCGGGTCGGGATCGAGCACCTGGATGCGGTAGCCCATGGCACGCGCGGCCATGGCGGTCATGCGGCCGAGCTGGCCTCCGCCGAAGATGCCGATGGTTGCACCGGGAAGAATCGGTTGCGCGTTCGAACCCCTGCTCACGCCTTTGCCTCAGGGGGAGGTAGAGTCTGGGCAAGGACCTCGTCGCGACGTGATGCGCGCCATGCGGTCAGTTTTTCGCGCAGGGCGGCATCGGTGGTGGCAAGAATCTGTGCTGCCAGCAGGCCAGCGTTCGCCGCGCCCGGTGCGCCGATGGCAAGCGTGCCGACCGGAACGCCCTTCGGCATCTGCACGATGCTCAGCAGCGAGTCCATCCCCTGCAACGCTGTGGCGGGAATGGGCACGCCGAGTACGGGGACGACGGTCTTGGCCGCGACCATGCCGGGCAGATGTGCCGCTCCACCCGCTCCTGCGATGATGACGCGGAGGCCGCGTTCGGCTGCCGTCTGGGCATATTCAAAGAGGAGGTCGGGCGTGCGGTGTGCCGAGACTACGCGAACCTCGTGTGGCACGCCGAACTCGGTGAGCATTTCGACGGCGCCGCGCATCACCGCATAGTCGTTGCGGCTTCCCATGATGATTCCAACCAGCGGTGAGGCGTCCATGGCCCGATTATACGGTCTTTACCGGTTACCCCTTGGTCACTCCCGATCATCCCTTAATCAGCGAAAGGATCTTCTCCCGCGTGGCAACATCGTCGTCGAAGCCGCCATGCGTCGTGCTTTTCGATGCAGGTCCCGGGGATTTATAGACCGTCACATTCTTGAGCCCCAAGGGCGCGATTTCGCTGGTGAAGTACTTCTCCATACCAAGGATCGGCGTTACCTGTCCCTTCTCGAACGATTGCGAGACGAGATAGAGCAGCGACCGGCTGTAGTCGAGAATCGGCTTGCAGGTCGGGTCCTTCTGCTCCATCTCGTCGGTCAGCTCAAACTGGTTGTACTGTTTCACCTTTCCGCTTTGGATTGCGGGCACGACATTGCTCTTGAAGGTATCGGCACGCACCGCGGGAGCCATGAAGCTGACCGTCTCGAAGTTCCACTTCAGCCGGTTGATGATGTAACTGTGCGCGATGGCTCCGGCCGAGTGGCCGACCAGGTGCAGCCTTATCTTCGAGGGATCTTTGAAGTACGGCGAGCTCTTGCTGGCCTGGTACAGCTTGACGCCGCCGCTTTCGGGTGCGCCGGAGATGGCGTC